>NZ_JASDDF010000027.1:0-79639 GCF_030407535.1 Pseudoalteromonas sp. APC 3224
CACCACATAGGCTCTGCCTTGCCTAAATACCAAACAGACTGCTGCAAATTTAACCTTGAAAGGTCAACAGACCCTAGTATTTATAGGATAAATAACAATGAAAAAATCCTACGTTATTGTTTTAGTAATAATAGTTACCGGCTTGATGTGGTTTTTAGGTAAAGGCAATGCTAGTTATTCAGCTTCGCAAACAACAGCTAAAGAGCATAAAAAAACACCTGAATTTGTAGCTATGCCAGCAAAACCTAAGGTACTAGATGTTAAACCGAGCATAAAAAACATGCCTAAAGAGCAGCATGAGTTTAATGAAGATATAGCAAAAGCAGCATCGGCAGTCGCGCAGCAATATCAGCAAAGCTTAGCATTTCCACCTTATTCGCAACCTTTAACGGTATATGATGAAGACCGGCTTAAGCCAAATCAGTTTTTTCCGGTTACTAGCCCTGTAGGAGAGCAAGGGGGGGAGTTAACCTTAAGTTTATCTCAATATCGCTATGTCTATCCGCAAGCAATTGAATTAACCATAAGCGCACAAAATTTAGGTAAAGCACAGGTAACACTCAGTGATACGGATACCAAACAGCCGTTAAAAACACATAGCGGTGTTGCTCGTGACAATAAGCTAGCAATTACGTTTAAAGGTGAGGAAGACTATCCTCGTAATTTACAATTATTAGTTGAGGCCGACATTGCAGGTAAAATGGTCCCTGTGGTGGCACAAATACAATATATGCCGCCTAGTGCAACCCTAACTAGCTTTGATAGCGCGTATCCACGTAATGATAATATGATAGTGCCTGCTAATTTAACGGTTATAAAAAGTGGCTTATATCGCTTAAGAGCTAACTTATACAGTGGTAGTTCGCCATTAGCGCATTTAGTTGCTAAAGCACGTTTAAATGAGGGCAGCGAAAAAATTGATTTTAAAGCACATTGGTCTGTTTTGCCTAAGCAAACAAATGGCTTACGATTGAGTGACTTTGTTATTGAGCGTATGTCGCCAAGCCCAGGTGAGCGTAACAGCTTTGGGCAAAGTAAAGTGAGTGAGTTTACTATTGAAGATTTTGCTTACGATAGCTTACAGCAGCTACCTTATCAGGCGAATAAACAAGAATTGCAGAGTTTAGAGTTTTTACAAGGATTAGCTGCCGGTAAGTAGCAGCATAGAACAGAGTGAAGGGTTTGCATTACTGCAAACCCTTAAAAAATTAGCTTAAATTAATTGTAACCACGTCGGCTTGGTCTGTTTCATCTTGTTCACGATTAACCGGCGTTTTTGGTATATCTGGTTTATCTAACGCGATATCGCCACCATCAATAACGTCACCGGTTTGCAGATTAGCAAAATCAAACAATTGGTTATCAGCTAAATGCGAAGGTACAACATTTTGCATTGCAGTAAAAATACTTTCTATACGCCCTGGGTGCTCTTTATTCCATTGTTCTAGCATGTTCTTGGTGTGCTTACGTTGTAAGTTTTCTTGTGAGCCACATAAGTTACACGGAATAATAGGGTAGCCTTGACTAAATGCGTATTGGCTAATATCGGCTTCTTTACAATAAGCTAATGGGCGAATAACCATGTGCTCGCCATTATCACTCATTAGTTTAGCCGGCATACTTTTAAGTTTGCCGCCATAAAACATATTTAAAAACAAGGTTTCTATCATGTCATCGCGGTGATGACCCAATGCGATTTTAGTAGCGCCTAGCTCTTTAGCCGTACGATATAAAATACCACGGCGTAGACGAGAGCAAAGTGAGCACGTTGTTTTACCTTCAGGAATAATATCGGTAACAATACTGTAGGTATCTTCTTCGACAATTTTGTATTCAATATTTAAATTATCAAGGTATTCAGGCAGTACATGCTCAGGGAAGCCTGGTTGTTTTTGGTCAAGGTTAACCGCAAAAAGATCAAACTTGATAGGGGCAACACGCTGTAAATGTTGCAGCATATCGAGCATAGTGTAACTGTCTTTTCCGCCAGATAAGCACACCATGATACGATCACCTTCTTCTATCATGTTAAAATCCATGACAGCTTGACCTGTGAGGCGACGTAAACGCTTTTGAAGCTTATTTAAGTTGTGTTGAGCTTTGGCTTGAGCAGAATGAGACACTACGCCCCCTTATAAACAGTACGGCAAAATTAATTGCTAAAAATAAAGGGGCGTATTATATGCCATATGTAATATCACAGCTACAGCAAACGTTAACTTTCTGCGAGTGGACTTACATAGCCATCAGGTTTCAATGCAAGTACATCACAATCGAGGCTGTCAATAACATGCTCAGCGGTGTTACCCACTAATGCAGCACTTAAGCCGGTACGTCCCACAGTGCCAATAACCACTAACTCACTATTTAAACGATTTGCAACATCCGGTATCACATCTTCTGGCAATCCCTCTTCAATAAAGCATTGATCAGAGGTTAGGTTAAACTCATTAGCTAATTCATTGGTTGATTCAATGTGATGTTTTTTAACTGATTCGTTGTAAAGCCCAGGATTAAATTCTGGGATTTCTATGGCAATATTTACCGGTGTAGCAGGGTAGGCATTAACTAAGTTAAGTTTAGCATTAGCGAGTTCACATAAAAATTGTGCATCTTTAATTATGCGTTTATTAAGTGATAGGTGTTGCTCATTTTCACTGACTGCATTCACAGCAGCTAAAATATTACCTTGTGCTGGCCATTGCATATCTTTAACAAATAGAACGGGCGTTGGGCATTTTCTAACTAAATGCCAGTCTGTAGGAGTAAAAATAACCGCTTTTAGTGCGCCATGTTGATGCGTACCTTTGATAACCAAGTCGTATTTATCATTGATAACGGTATTAATTATTGCCTCGTATGGGCGATTATGCCAAATAACTTGCGTATCTATATTTATATTTTGATAAGGAGAGATCAGCTCTTTAAGCCATAGCTCACGATCTTTAAGGACGGCTTGACGCATTGCTTCACGTTCATCGCCTGATAGCATAGTAGTCATTTCGTAAGAGAAATCGTAAACCGTCATAAATGCGGTAATGCTCGCACCCGACTTTTTGGCTAAATCTATTGAACGCGCGAGGGCATTTTGATCGTCTTTAGTTGGATCAATAACCGCGATAATACGTTTAATCATTTCCATTGTGCTACTCCATTCACTTAACAGTTATACATTCAGTGTAACGCAAATACACAACAGTTAAAGGGGGAAGCACTAAGATTATTGTTCTATATCAAGAAATAAAGTTTCTCTAATTTTAAAACTCTTTATGTTGAATAAAAGCATGAAGGGCTTTATAAAAATTTAATTATTCTCAGGTTTTATTAAAGTGTTATCTTCTACAGTGAACCCACTCATTTTTTTCACAAAGCCCACTTCAGGTAGTAAGTTATAAACGTTATCTTTAATGGTAGAAAACAGATAACTCTTTCCACCTCTACTGAATAAGTTAATAAGATACCAATATTTTTTTTCAGGATAAACGGTCATATCAACGTTAATAAAGTGATTGTTATTGATATAAATGCCTCTTACGTATTTATCATCTATTTGCTCGTCGGTTACATCTGACTGTATTCTAATGCCTCCCTTAGAACGTAAAATAGTATTGTGAGTAAAATAAATACTTCCCCAATTAAAAGGCTCCGTTACACTTCTTGGTTTATTAGGGTAAGCATTGAGGATAAACTTATCACTGTCTATAAAAGTATTAGCAATAATTTTTACGTTAGAGTAATAAGTAATTTCTATAGCAGTGCCTTTGGTGTTTTTGAAAGTGTTATATCTTACTAGAGCTTTTGATACAGGTTTAACCGTGGCAAATTTCAATGATCCCTTCAATCCCTCGAAAATATTATCTTCAACTGTAATATCATGCGTACCTCCATAGTTATTATTCCACGGGTGAGTAGTTGTTACTTGTGTGACATTTTCAAAGTAATTATTACGAATATCAATTCTGAAAGAATTTATATTCGTATCATGGGATGATAAGTGTGAAGATGTCGCTCTTATAGCCGCATCACCAAAATCATAAAAGTGATTATGTTTAATTGAAATATCTTCGGAGCCTGCAAAAAGGATACCTTGCTCACCCCAAAGATAATTAATTTTGTCTATCGTTAACCCTCTAAAAATAAAACCATTAATTTCTATGAAGCGTGAATTATAAAAGGATAAAATATATTCTCCTTCAAATTGGTAACACTTTTTTAGTATAACGCCAGCATTAGCGGTGATAGTAATGTTACTAAGGTTTCTGACGATAATAGCTGAACATATATCGTAAACTCCTGGTTTGTCTATTTTAAGCTCAGAGTTTTCTGCAGTGTTTAAAATCAAGTCTTTTAGTGCTTGTGAGTCATCAATGCCATCATCGGGGATCATTGAGCTCGATGCTTGACTGCTAAATAAAATACTTAAAGAAAGAGTGATAAATAGAAATAAAGAATAAGGCATAAGATTGTCCTTCTATATAAGAGTGTAATAGGACGTAGTTGCTTTTATGTTAGAAAATGAGCCAGATAAGTAATTATCTTCATCGACTCTTAAAAGTGAATGGTTATTACCTCTACTCAAAGTGTTAGTAGAGGTAGAGCATAATTGCAAATAATTACGCTCCAATTCAGGGGTGGATTAATTTTAAAATGAGAAGCTATTATTAACGTGGTTTTACAATTGCGGCTGTTTTCGCAAGCGCGTCATTATCTAAAATAGTAATAAACTTACCTTCTACTTTGATTAAATCTGCTTTTTGAAAACGGCTCAATAAACGGCTAATGGTTTCAACAGTTAAACCAAGGTAGTTGCCAATTTCACCGCGGGTCATGGTAAATCTAAATTCTTTACGTGAAAAACCACGTTCACCAAAACGCTCTGATAAATTATAAATAAAACTCGCTAGGCGCTCTTCGGCAGACTTTTTATTGAGTAATAACAGCATTTCTTGATCGTAGGTTATTTCACTACTCATTAAGCGCATAATTTGTTGGCGTAGCTTAGGCAACTTACCAGCGAGTTCATCAAGGGTATCAAAGGGGATTTCACATACCATTGAGGTTTCTAGTGCTTGAGAAAAGCTTTGGTGCTGCATTTTATTAATGGCATCAAATCCAACAAGGTCGCCAGCTAAATGAAAGCCGGTAATTTGTTCATCGCCTTGCTCAGACAAGGTATACGATTTAAATGATCCCGAACGAACCGCAAAAATTGCATTTAAAGGCGCGCCCGATTCAAATAAGTAGTCACCTTTGTGTAATGGTTTTTTTCGCTCAATGATCTCATCAAGTTTATCCATTTCTTGGCCATTTAAAGAAAATGGTAAACATAACTGGCTAATACTGCAGTTATTACAGCTAATGGCACAATTACCTTTAGCACGACTTTGAGAAAAATCCATAAGTTCAATCCGTTAAATTTCTATGCACGACATATTATAATGTTAATGCACTAGCTTATCTGTTGCAATGATCAGAAGGTAGATACCATACCAAATGATAACACTGCCTAATGTTATTCGTGTCCATGGGTGATTAAAAAGCGTATTTAGCTTTTGTGCAGCCATACCTAAGGTGATCATGGCAGGAAATGTGCCTAGGGCAAATGCCAGCATAACTAAAGCACCATTAATGGCACTGCCACTAGTCATTGCCCAAGTAAGTGCAGAGTATACTAAACCGCACGGTAACCAGCCCCATAACGCGCCATAACCAAGGGCTTTAAAAGGCGAATCAATAGGCATTAAATATTTATTAAGTTTAATTAAATGCTGCCAAATGAGGGTTTTACCCAGTTTTTCGAGCCACTGTAAGGTGGCGGCTAAGCGCATAATATAAATGCCAACCAGTAACATAAAAATACCGGCTAAAAATGACAAAAATAATGAAAAAGCAGAGTTTTGCGTAGCAAACTGGCTACTAATACCCGCAACCAGGGTTCCTGCTAGCATATAACTTAAAGCTCGACCGCTGTTATAAGCTAGAGAATATAACCACGTTTGACGTTTATTGCTGGCAAGTTGTAATGAGCTGGCAATACCACCACACATAGCAATGCAATGACCACTGCCAATTAAACCCATTAAAAAAGCGCTAACAAAAATAGGGTCAATCATTACTTTTATTGTGCTGCTCTTTGTCGTCTTCAAACAAAATACTGTGGCCTTGTTTGTTTAAATCAGAGAATTGCTCGCCTTTTACAGCCCAAAAAAACACGCCAATAGCAATTAATACAAACAAAATAGCAATAGGAACTAAAATATAAATTATGCTCATAACTTTAATAGCCTTAGTGAATTACATATCACAATAATTGAGCTGGCAGACATACCAATAACCGCCATCCACGGCGCAACTAAGCCCATAGCAGCAAGCGGTAATATTGAGCCATTATATAATAAAGAAAGTGTTAAGTTTTGTTTAATTATACGTCGTGTTTGCTTGGCAACGGTTAATAAATGCGAGACGGAGGCTAAGTCACTGTTAAGCAATACAACATCGGCACTGTTTTTAGATATATCGGCACCGGTTTCCATGGCGATAGATAAATGGGCACTGGCAAATACTGGGCTGTCGTTTACGCCATCACCAACCATAGCAACAATTTCACCTTGCGATGACCAGTGATCAACGGCATTTTGTTTATCTTTTGGACTGCAACTGGCTTGCACTGAGTTAAGCTTTAACTTTTTAGCTACTTTGGCACCCGCATCAGATGCATCACCAGTTAGCATATGGCAACTAAGGTTAGCCGCTTGTAAAACATTAATTAGCTTATCGGCATCGGCTTTAACTTTATCTACAAAGTAAAAGCGTGCAACAGCCTGCTTGTTTATGTAAAGCGTGGCCTGTGCGTTGGTTTTCTTTGTATCAAACCAACCACTTTTACCAATAGCGTAATGGGTATTATCAAACTGAGCGCTTATCCCAATGCCTGGGTGGAGTTGTACATCGTCAAATTTACGTTGCCCTTTAAACTCCTTAAATGCACTGGCAATAGGATGTTCAGAGTAACTTTCAAGCTGGGCTGCAATATCAAGAATTTGCTCTTTGCTGTAGTTATCATCAAGTATGTCAACCACGTCGAGGCTAAACTTACCTTTTGTAAGCGTACCTGTTTTATCAAAGGCAAATAAAGTGAGCTTTGATAGGGTTTCGAGCACATGCGCTTGCTTAATTAATATGCCTTTGCGGGTTAAGGTTGCTACAGCACAGGTTAATGCGGTTGGAATTGCTAAACTTAATGCGCACGGGCAAGTGGCCACTAACACCGAAATAGTGATCCAAAATGCAACGTCAGGGTCTACCTGATACCAACCAATCGCAGTTATAGAGGCAAATACCAGTAATATAGCAACAAACCACTGCGCCACTTTATCGGTAATTTCAACTAGCCTTGGGCGTTTTGTCAGGGCATTATGTTGCAGGCGAATAATTTGATTTAGCAGGGTGTTTTGGCCTAGCTTATTGATTTTTATTTCAATTATACCATCATGATTAACCGTGCCTGCATACACGTTATGATCAATGTACTTTCGTACTGGTTGATGTTCGCCGGTCATCATCGACTCATCAACACTGGTACTGCCTTTAACTAATATGCCATCAGCAGGAATGGTTTCGCCTGCCTTTATTAACACAATATCGTTAAGTTTGAGTTTTTTGGCGGCAATGATGTGCTCATTACCGTGTTCATCGAGCGTACGGGCAGTAAGGGGTAACAACTTTTGCAAGTTAGCAGTGAATTCACTGGCTTTTAAACGCGCTCTAAATTCTAAGTATTTACCTAGTAAGAGTAAAAAGGTGAACATACAAATAGATTCAAAGTAAACTTCGCCTACTTCCATTACGGTGGCATAACAGCTGGCGCCATAAGCACCAAAAATAGCTAATGATACTGGTAAGTCCATATTCAGCTGCTTTGCCTTTAAGCCGTTAATTGCGTTACTTAAAAAGGGCAGGGCGCTGTATAAAATGACTGGAGTGGCTAGAATTAAACTGATCCATCTAAAGTACTGTTCAAAGTTGCTATCCATTCCAGAGAACATGCCGAAGTACATTGCAAAGGCAAACATCATTACTTGCATGGTCATCAAACCTGCAACACCGAGACGACGAATATATGCTTTAGCGGTTTGTTGCTTTTGCTGGGCTTCTAAATCTGATTGGAAGGGATAAGCTTTATAGCCTATTTCAGCCAATGAGGTAATTAGCTCACTTAAAGGCGTGGCACTTTTATCCCAGTGGATCATGGCACGATTTGTTGAGGTATTTACATCAACGCGTTTTACCGATTTAAGGCTCAATAATTGCTTTTCAATTAGCCAGGCACAGGCGGCGCAGGTTATACCTTCAACACTCAATAATACCTCAGAGTTGTCGTTGTGCGTACTAATAAACTCATCTTGGATATCTTCATTGTCATAACTTTTAATAAAAGCGAGCTGTTCAGGAACCAGTTGTTCTACTTTACCAGCGCTAACAGTGCGGTATTTGTAGTAGTCGGTCATTCCTTGGTCAATGATGTTTTGAGCAACCGCTTGACAGCCAATGCAACACATTGGCTCAGCGGTATTGTCTATAATAACGTGTGCGTCAAACCCTGCTGGCACACTTTCAAGACAATGAAAGCAATTTTTAGACATACTAAATACTACTTATAATTAGGAGTAACTAAAACGGTGGCTGTGGTTGGTAAAGTAATACTTTCTTTCATTTTCCAACTAGCATCAACAGGCTCAATAAACACTGAGTAAGCACCAGGCGTGTAGCTTTCTAATAATGCAGTAAACTCTTGATTAGCATTTGGAGTGAGGGTAGCTTCAAAATCATGAGCTTTTATGGTGCGATGAAAAAACGATAATTTTAGCGCGTGGATATTACTGGTATCGCCTTTAGTAAATTTAAAGCTTACTCGCTCATCAGATACATTTAGGTCACCATGTAAATACAAGGCTTTTGCTTTATCAAACTTAATCAGCTCTAAGTTGATTGCTTTGCCTTTTTTATAGTAATCGTCCACAACCATATCTGGGCCGTTACCAATGGCTGTAATAAATAAACTAATGCAGCCAATAATTGCAGCTAATGGAAAGAAGATTAAAAACCAAGGCCAAAAATTTTTATACCACGGAGTCGGTTGCATAGTCGCTCTAAAATTAATTAATGTGCGGCTATATTATAATAAATAGAACGAAAAGACTAAAAAAAAGCCTCCGAGTGGAGGCTTTTTTGATCTGTATTAATCTATTGAAATAAAAAGATTAAAACTGAAACGTTTTGTTAACTTTATCGTTATTTATCTTGCGATAAGCTGTAAACGTAAGCAGTTAATAGGTGAATTTTATCTTCGCCTAAAATCTCTTTCCAAGCAGGCATTACACCAGCACGGCCATGGTTAAGTGTTTCTTCAACAGCACGTTGAGAGCCACCGTATAACCAAATGTTATCAGTTAGATTTGGTGCACCAAACGGTAAGTTGTGCGCAACTGAGCCTTTACCATCTGCACCATGACAAGCTGCACACATCGCAAATTTCGCTTTACCTGCATCGGCATCTTTTTGGTTTACAGTACGACCAGATAGGCTAAGTACATAAGCTGTCATTTCTTTAACGCCTTGCTCACCTAATGCATCACCCCAAGGTGGCATTGCTGCAACACGGCCTAAAAGTAATGTTTCTCTGATTTTGTCAGGTGTACCACCGTATAACCAATCTTTGTCAGTTAGGTTAGGGAAGCCAGTACCACCTCGAGCATCAGAGCCATGACATTGCGCACAGTTTTGAGCAAATAAGCGCTGACCAATTTCAACCGCTAGTTGACCTTGCGTTTGCTCATGTTTACTACCGTTCTCTAGTGCTACTTGTTGTGCTGCATCACCAGCAAACTTAGACTCTACTAAATCAGTAACAGAGATTTGTGCCAATTCATTGAAAATTGGGCCAAAACGCTCTTCAGCAGCGCGATATTCTGCATCTAGCTTTACAAAGCGGCCATCTTCTTTAGCATCAATGACTGCTTCTTTCGATTCAGTTAAAGAAGTAACACCTTGGTTTGAGCTGGTCCACTTTGCTAAGCCTTCCCAGTTACCTAAACCTGGATAAGCTGCTAAGTAATAAACAGACCATACAAACGTTGCGAAGAACATGTAAGTCCACCATTTTGGTAGTGGATTGTTTAATTCTTCAATGCCGTCAAACTCATGTCCACAGCTTTCACCTTCTTTTACGCCTACATAGTTTTTTAAGTTCCAAACTAGTAGACCAAAGATAATGATTAAGCATGCAAGGGTTAATACAATAACCCATATACTCCAAAAGCTAGTCATTTCTCAGACCCCTTTTCCTCATTAGAGAGTGTATTGTTGTGTTTTTTTTCATCTTCAAATATGACATTAGCAGCGTCTTTAAAACGACTTTTACTGCGCTTACTATATGCCCATCCAACAATCACAATAAATAATACTAAAATTACCAGAGTCAAAATGCCTCTGTATGTCCCGTAGTCCATAATAATCTACTTCAAATGTGTGCCAAGTTGTTGCAAATAAGCAATAAGGGCTTGCATTTCTGTTGCACCTTTACCGTCATTCATTGCGTCAACTTTAGCAATGTCAGCGATTAATTCTTCATCACTACCGTAACCTAAACCATCATAACGGTCTGTACGGCTATCGATTCCAAAAGCATCACGGAAAATTTTAAGTTTTTTCAGAGTCAAGCTTGTATCAAGCGTGGTCTCTGCTAACCAAGGGAATCCTGGCATGTTCGACTCAGGAACCACGGCGCGTGGGTCAACTAAGTGAGCATAATGCCAATCATCTGAGTAACGCTTACCTACACGTGCAAGGTCAGGACCAGTACGTTTAGAACCCCAAAGGAAAGGGTGATCCCATACTGACTCGCCCGCTACAGAGTAGTGACCATAGCGCTCAACTTCATCACGAAATGGACGGATCATCTGTGAGTGACAGTTAGCGCAACCTTCACGCACATAAATGTCACGACCTTCAAACTCTAGCGCATTTAACGGGCGTAACCCATCAACTGGTTTAGTTGTGTCGTCTTGGAACATTAGCGGAGTAATTTCTACCAATGCACCAAAGCTGATTGCGAAAACAGTCAAGATGGCCATAAGGCCGATATTTTTCTCGATAATTTCGTGTTTATTTTGCGAATTTTTATTGCTCATTATCTGACTCCGTTATGCTAACTGCGCTTGTTCATCAAGTTCTAGCGAGTTATTTTTCGCTGAAACTGTACGATAAACGTTATAAGCCATAACCAGCATACCTGTAACGATGAATACACCGCCTAAGAAACGCATAACATAGAAAGGATGAGAGGCTTCTAACGACTGAACAAAGCTGTACATTAATGTACCGTCAGAGTTAACTGCACGCCACATTAGGCCTTGCATTACACCTGAAATCCACATTGCAACAATGTATAAAACAACACCCACAGTGTGTAACCAGAAGTGTGTATTGATTAATTTAATGCTGTACATACGACCTTGCGAGAATAACGCAGGAATAAGGTGGTAGATAGCACCGATAGAAATCATTGCAACCCAACCTAGTGCACCTGAGTGTACGTGACCTACAGTCCAATCTGTGTAGTGCGATAACGCATTTACAGATTTAATTGCCATCATTGGGCCTTCAAACGTCGACATACCGTAGAAAGACAATGAAACCACTAAGAAACGAAGTACTGGGTCAGTACGTAACTTATGCCATGCACCTGAAAGTGTCATAATACCGTTGATCATACCACCCCAAGACGGCACGAATAAGATAATAGACATCACCATACCTAAGCTTTGCGTCCAATCAGGAAGCGCAGTGTAGTGAAGGTGGTGAGGACCTGCCCAAATGTAAAGCGAGATAAGAGCCCAAAAGTGAACAACCGATAAACGGTATGAGTAAACTGGACGACCCGCTTGCTTTGGTACAAAGTAATACATCATACCTAAGAAGCCAGCAGTAAGAAGGAAACCAACAGCATTGTGTCCATACCACCACTGAACCATTGCATCAACCGCACCGGCGTAAATTGAGTATGATTTAGTTAGTGAGACAGGAACAGCCATGCTGTTAACAATATGAAGTACTGCAACAGTAATAATGAAACCAGCATAGAACCAGTTAGCTACATAAATATGAGCCACTTTACGTTTAGCAATAGTACCCATAAATACAACAGCGTACGTTACCCAAACAACAGCAATTAAGATATCGATAGGCCACTCAAGTTCTGCATACTCTTTAGAACTTGAAATACCCATAGGTAAAGTAATGGCTGCAAGAACAATAACTAACTGCCAACCCCAAAAGGTGAAGGCGGCTAATTTGTCTGAAAGAAGGCGCGTTTGACATGTACGTTGTACGACGTAATAAGACGTCGCAAAAAGAGCACTTGTACCAAATGCGAAAATTACTGCGTTCGTGTGTAACGGACGAAGTCGAGAGTAAGTTAACCATGGTGTGTCAAAGTTAAGTGCTGGCCAAGCTAGTTGGGCAGCAATCAGAACCCCAATACCCATGCCAACGATGCCCCAAATCACTGTCATAATAGCGAATTGGCGTACAACTTTATAATTGTACTCAGTTTGTGATGCTACTGTTTGGCTCATTTTCTGGCTTCCGCTGCAATAAATGCGTTTAGAAATGAATTACCTACTTGTTAAAGTAGGACCTACTATTATTCCAAAGTATACTATCTAAACCCCACAATATGTGGTTGTTAAAGATAATAATCTCAAGAAATACTTGTTTTTTTTGCGGTTGAAATGATAAATTTTTTGGCCTTAAAAAGATAGGTCAATTGCGTAATAATATGACATCAATCAAACTTTATTGAGTTGCTGTCTATTTTTTGAGGTGATTTGTACCTTACTCACTCATTAAAGCCGATAATCAACCAACTTGCCCTAAATGTTGGGCCCATACATTAGATATTTGAGAACCTGCATGTATATATATAGAGTATGCTTACTTTCTTTTCTATTATTTTTACTAGGTTGTGACTTTTCTGGATCAACATCAACAGCAAAAGTAAGCCAATCGCAAACTGAGTGTAAAAATAACAAACCATGTCATTTTGAAAATCAAGTTAAGGTTTGGTTAAGCGAAGAAATCTTATCACCAGAGACACCGTTTTCAATTTATGCTCACTTACCTAATGATCTAACAATAACAGCGGCTAAATTGGAGGGAGTAACTATGTATATGGGTTACATTCCATTGCAGTTTACTAAACAAGATAATATTTGGTTAGCCGATACTATGGTTGGTATTTGCTCAGAGCAAAATATGGTTTGGAAATTAGTGCTCACTGCAGTTAATGAAAGCACTTCGGTTAACCAAACGGTTGAATATTATTTTAATGTTACTTACTAAAATGTTTTAGTATTCAATTATTCATAATCGCACTATTTTTTGTGTAACACACTCCTGAGGCATAGTTTCTTTCCTAGCCGATGTTAGGGTCTGTTTTATGCTCAGCATAAAAAAGCTACATTCATTACTAAGTTAAAGCGCTGGGACTGTAAGCGCAATGATACCCAATAATCAAATCTGATCAGCGCTATACCAACATATGCAATAAAATACTTTTCTTCTATTACACCCTCGTTTTGCTATTACTCCTTTATAGGTATAGATCTAGATTGAAACTCTCAATAAACATAAAATTTGCACGATTAAAACTTTTAGTAAAAAAATTCAGACTAAATAAACAATCTACTTGCATAAATATGGTTAGTAATTAACACCTAGTTTTACCGTTTTAATAATGAGCTGTGATTAACATGTTAATTTACCTATTAAGGGCACATCAATGATTAAATTACATTTGATTACAAACTCCATATATTTGATTTCACCTATGTTTTTTATGTGATTGCGCTTGGTTAAGTTCATGACTTTTATCTGTTTTTATTAATTAACAATGAAACATGCTGTAACCTTTGTCCCTTTCATGGGGTACCTTAATTTTGGCTGTTTATATAGTGATCTTCCGTTAAGTTTTCGTTCAGTTAAAGGCGCCTAAGTTGCCCCCGCTCACTCAAAATTCTCATAAAAGTGAGCGTTACCAATTTAGGTAAATTTCAACAAGTAGGGTTCATCCATGAAAAAATCAACTCTTGGTTTAGCTGTAATTGCAGCAATCCCAATGTTCTCAAGTGTTCAAGTTTTAGCTGCAGACGAAGCAGTAAAGTCAATTGAAAAAATTCAAGTAACGGGTTCTCGTATCAAGCGTTCAGACATGGAAAACGCAAGCCCAGTTACACTCATCGGTGCTGATGACATTCAAGCTATGGGTGCAACAAGTATTGATAGTGTTTTACAAAAAATGACCGCTACGGGCGGTGCAATGACCAACCCAGGTATTAATAATGGTTCGGGTGGCAACCGCACGTATCGATTTACGTGGCTTAGGTGCTAACCGTACATTAGTACTTGTTAATGGTCGTCGTATGATTGCATCAGGTACTGGTGCAGCATCAACGGTTGATTTAAACACCATTCCGGTTTCGATGATCAAACAAGTAGAAGTACTTAAAGATGGTGCATCTGCTGTATACGGTACTGATGCGGTAGCAGGCGTAGTCAATATTATCTTAAAAGATAATTTTGAAGGCCTAGACATGAACGTAAATTCTGCAATTACCGGTGAAGGCGATGCAACAGAAAACTCTATAGATTTTACTGTGGGTAGCTCTTTCGATAAAGGTAATATCGTTATCGGCATGCAGTACACAGATCGTGGTAAAGCATCACAAGCAGATCGTGACTTTTCAGATTGCCCAATCGCAGAAGATGCAAACGGGTTAAACTGTAACGGTGGTTCTGTTTATGCTGAGGGTGGTCACATTTGGCAAGACAGTACTACAACAGCATTAAACGATAAAGGCGAAGAAGTTAGCGTTGGCTTAGCACAAGGCGACAACGGTTTAAGTGGTCAAGGTGGTCTACACCCATTTACTGATGCTGATCGTTACAACTTTTCACCAACAAGTTACTTATACACGCCAATGGAGCGTTTAAATTTAACGGGTATTGCAACTTACGAAATTAGTGATGATACAAGTTTATTCGCTGAGTTCACTTACACCAAGCGTTGGTCAGAGCAGCAAATGGCACCACAACCTGTATGGTTTGGTTTTAAATATGATGAATCAATGGGTGACTCACTTCTTGGTCAATCATACACAAGTAAAGTAGACCGTAACGGTGATGGTTACGCAGATGTAGATGCTGATGGTAAATACATTACTGAATCTGCAAACTATGCGTACGGTGATGACCTTTTCTACGGTCGCCGTATGTCTGATACTGGTCCACGTATTTTTGAACAGTCAGTTGACACTGTTCGCGCCGTTGTTGGTGCTGAAGGTTTTGTAGGCGATTACTCTTGGGACGTTTCAGCGAACTTCGGCCGTAACGATTCGGTTGATAAGTTAAGTAACTTACACAACATGGGTGCGATCGGCGATAGTATTTTACGTACCGTAGATGGCGAAGTTGAGGGCACATTTAACCCGTTAGATCAGTCTGCTTGGACTTCAGAAGATTTCCGTAAAAATGTATACACAGAAGTAAATAATGGTGGCAGCCAGTTATTCATTATCGCGGCATCTGTTTCTGGCGAGTTATTTGAATTACCTGCAGGTTATGCAGCATTTGCTGCGGGTGTAGAGCGTCGTCAAGAAAAAGCGTGGTTCACACCAGATTCACTAACTGCGCAAGGCCTTGCAAATGACCCTATGGTTGAACCAACAGCAGGTGGCTTTGATGTAAACGAAGCCTATGTTGAATTTGCGCTTCCACTACTAACAGATGCACCATTTGCGCAAAATGTAGAGCTTAGTGCCGCTATTCGTGCATTCGACTACAGCACGTTTGGTTCTGATAATACATGGAAATTAGGTTTAACATGGAAAGCAAATGATGAATTAATGCTACGCAGCGTTGTTTCAACGGCTTTCCGTGCTCCAACGGTTTCAGAATTATACTCAGGTAACTCTCCATCATTTAATCAAGTTGAATTCCCTGGTGCACAAGAGCAGGCTGAAGTAACTGTTGGTGGTAATGATGCATTAACACCAGAAGAAGCTGATACATTTACTGCGGGTATCGTGTATGAACCGCAGTGGTTTGATGGTTTCTCAATGACACTTGATTACTACTCAATTGAAATTGAAAACGCAATTGCAACTGTAGACAATCAATACATTGTTGATCAGTGTTTAGCTGTAGACACTAATGCAGGTTCTGCACTATGTCAGTCAGCAAATGTAAATCTAGACTCTACGGGTCGTATTACTTTTAACAACCAATTACAAAACATTGGTTCTGAAAAGACATCGGGTGTTGATTTAAATCTTGCATACAGCTTTGAAGCAGTAGGTCTTAACTGGAAAGCGGGCTTAGATACAACTTACTTAGATGAATATGTTGTAGAAGTAACTGGTTCTCCTGTTGATTACGCAGGCTTAGTAACATCTGGTTCAGGTGGTTACGCAGATCTTAAGTCAAACCTAACCATTAATGTGTCTGGCGATAACTGGGATGCACAATACCAAATGCGTTACATCGCGGGTATGGATAGCTACGCATGTCTAAATAAAGACACGTGTTATGCACCTACAACACCATCAGTTATCTATAGTGACCTAAGTGGTAGCTACCTAGTAAATGATACTGTTTCTCTTACTGCAGGTGTAAACAACTTGTTCGATAAACAGCCTCCTTACTACACTGGTAACAATGATTCAAACACTGACCCGTACACATACGATGTACTAGGTCGTCGTTTCTTTGCAAACGTAAACGTTAAATTCTAATTTTAACTAATTAGAATCACTAAAAGGCCTAGTTTTTACTAGGCCTTTTTTGTTGAACAAAATTAAAGAGGCACGTAAACTCAGGTAAGTAAAATTAGGAGGCACCATTGTTAAAGCAAGACGAAAACTTATCGTTTGTTATTGAACCGCAATTATCACCGCGTGCAGAGCAGCGTCTCGATCTTTATTTTTCTATCCCAAATGAAATGGGAATTAATGCACAAACACTCAGCGAAGAGTCTTACTTTAATAACCAATTTAAATCTTTTGTAGCCTATAACGCGAATAACATTCACCTTCCATTAGTGCGAAGCCGCTTTGTGAGTAAAAACAAAGGTGAGCAGCAAGACTACCGACAAAATTTAAATTTATATTGTTATCAAGTACGTCTCGCCATTGATGCTGATATTAAAGATGCGTTAAAAATTCAAGAAAGCGATGAATTTTATCAACGGGCCATGGAGCTTTGCGAGCAAAGCCAAAGCTTACTCAGAAAACTCAGACGTTACACCCCAGATAACGAAAAGCTGATCCCGTTTTATACCAATGCTGATAATTATCTAAGTTGGCAAATTGAACAAACTTTTTTAAAGCTGCTTGATGAAGGGCCGCGCAGTAGCGATCACGCAAAAGAGCGAAATGACTTATTAAACTTTTGTAAGTCAGAAAGTGACTACCGAGCAGAGCAACAATATAATTCTGACTCAACACTTAAAGACGCCAACAGAATCACTAATAAAATGCGCCTATTGCAGCGTTTAATAGAGCATGGTGTGATTTTGCAGCGCCAAACCCGTTATCTTAATAGTTATTTAAAACGCTTGGTAAAAGGCTCTGTAACAGCCGTTATAATGGCTTTTGTGATGGTGGTTATTTTAAATGCACGTTCTACCTTTACTGAAATAACCGCTTCACTGATTTTGATTTTAGGGGTTATTTACGGGTTAAGAGAGATATTTAAAGAAGATATTACCCGTATTATTTGGCGTGCTATTGTGCGAGGACGGCCAAAATGGCGCTTTATTTTTAAAAACAGTATTACAAAAGATAAAGTAGCGAGCCAGTTTATTTGGTTAGAATATACGCGGTTTAAAAAAATCCCTAAAGAAGTTAGGAAAATTTTCTCTAAGCGTCGTCAGCAAAATAAACAGGCGGCGCAATGGCTGCATTTTGCTAGTGAAACGCGGGTCAGTGCTAAAGAATTTTTGCCAGGCTACGATAGCTTACAACAAACATTGCAATTTAATCTTGCACCATTTGCACGTTATTTAAAAAAGGGGGAAGGGAAGCTCTACCATTTAGAAAATAATAAAATCTCTAAGCAAGGAGTTGAAAGACGCTACCAATTAAATATGGTACTCGTTCAGACTGAATCTGATAATGCGCTGTATCAGCGCTATAAAATCACTTTAAATCGCAGTAAAATTGTTAATATAGAGCTGATTTACACCAGCGACAGTAAAAAAGAGGAATAACACAGGTTATTCCTGTTTTTACTTAAACTAAACTATTTATCCGTTAGTCCTTTTTTGCTGTATAGCGTTACTTTGTCTGATACTAAGGTAATTTCGATATTTTTAGCGTCATTACCCCAAGTACAGCTGGTATGCAGTGTTTTTTCTACACAATTATCAGCACTGCCTAAAAGAGCTTCAACTTCTGTTTTATCCATACCTATTTTAATCTTTTCGTAATTTTCTAAGCTTACTTTTGAGCAAGCTGCAAGACTGAGTGCTGCAAAAATAATAAAAAGTTTCTTCATTGCTACTTCCTTTGAAATGAGTATTGTTAATGATTAAATTTTCGAATTTGCACAATCATCCCTATACGAGGGTGATCAAAATAATGAATGTCTTCACTGAACACTCGTCTAAACTGTGAAAAGCGGGCTGACTCTAGATCGCCATTGTTACGTCTTTCATTTATATCAAAGTGTGCATTAATGAATAAGTAATGGCGCAAATGTATTTTGAATAGGCCATCTAATTCCCATTTCATTTCGGGAGATTGAACTTCGTCAAACAGTGGCTCAGGCGTATTTATTAAGCTAATAAAATCAGAATCTGCGTAGCTAATCGTGGTGTTCATATTGTTTTTTAATTGGCTGCCTGCAAACAAGTGAATGCTAGGCGAACGTGATTTGCTCGCACCTTCAAATCGCCACCCGGTATGCAATAAAGGAGTTAACCCTTTACGGTCTAGGGCTTGACGTTGTGATTCAAACTGCAACTGCTCAGGGGCTAACAGGTAAGTTTGCTCCATCGTCTCTTGTGCAGGTGCTTGAGGGATCACTGGCAGTACATCGTAACTCTTGACATAATCAATGCTGTCGTTACACGCTGCTGACTGAGGGTTTGAGTTGACTAGAGTGTCAGCAAAGGTACGCTTTTGAAAACGCGGATCGCCGTTTATACATGCGTCCATTGCTTGGCTTTTATAAACAGGGCTTAGTAAATCTAAGGTGTTTTTATCTTCAATGGCGTCGTGCTTTAAGCTAAAGTCTTCTTGTAGGTATGGGGCAAAGGGTTGTTTAAATATCAACACTTCTACTTCAAACCAACGCTCTGCAAATGCAGTACTACTAAACAAGCAGCATAAAACAACCAGCGATTTTTTCAGCAACATTAATGGCTAACCTTTTTTTCGAAATCTGCAATCATAGCAGTGATCATTTTTAAGCGTTCACGGGCATTCGCCTCGCTAATGGCAAAGCGTAATTTATTTGCGCCATCCATCTTATAAATATGTGGCGCACTTTGTATCAAACCAATAATGAAGCTAGGATTAACCTTAGTATTTTGACTAAACTCAAAGTAGCCCCCTTTCGGGTTAGCCTCTATTTTGGTTATGCCTAAATTACTCGCTTGCATCTTTAGTTGTTGTAAACTAAATAAGTTTTTAGCTGCATCGGGTAATAAACCAAAGCGGTCTATTAATTCTACCTGCAGCTCATCAATATCAGCAAGGTTAGCACAACTTGCTACTCGCTTGTACATACCTAAACGCGCGTTAACATCATGAATATAATCATCAGGTAACAAGGCAGGTAACTTTAAGTCTACTTCTGTTTGTTTTTGTAATAGATTTTCAAGGGTTGGCTCTTGACCATTTTTAAGTGCGTTAACGGCTTGCTCAAGCATTTCCATGTATAAATTAAAGCCAATGGTTTGCATTTGCCCTGATTGATCATCGCCTAATAGCTCACCCGCACCACGAATTTCTAAATCATGAGTTGCTAAGGCAAAGCCTGCACCTAAATCTTCCAATGAGGCAATCGCATCTAAACGTTTTTTCGCATCTTTAGAGAGTGCCTTAGGGTTACCGGTAAGTAAATAAGCATAGGCTTGGTGATGGCTTCTACCCACACGTCCGCGCAACTGGTGTAGCTGAGCAAGACCAAGTTTATCGGCTCTATCCATAATTATGGTGTTTGCTGTGGGCACATCAATACCAGTTTCAATAATCGTGGTACACACAAGGACATTGTATTTTTGATGATAAAAATCAGTCATTATTTGCTCTAGCTCTTGCTCTCGCATTTGACCATGTGCAGAGGTTACTGTTGCCTCAGGCACCCATTCACTAATTTCTTGAGCGACACGTTCAATGGTTTCTACGTTGTTATGTAAAAAGTATACTTGGCCGCCACGTTTAATTTCACGTAGTACCGCTTCGCGAATAAGCTCTTCGTCGCGTTGGCGTACAAAGGTTTTAACCGCTAAACGTTTAGCCGGTGGAGTGGCAATAATTGATAAATCACGCATGCCACTCATCGCCATATTTAATGTACGCGGAATAGGGGTTGCGGTCAGAGTGAGTATGTCTACATCAGCTCTCAGAGCTTTAATTTTTTCTTTTTGACGAACCCCAAATCGGTGTTCTTCATCAACAATTAACAGGCCTAAATCTTTAAAGTTGATATCTTGTTGAATCAATTTATGAGTGCCAATAACCACATCTAGCTTGCCATCATTCATTCTTTCAAGGGTTTCTTTTTGCTCTTTGGCCGAATTAAAACGCGATAGCACCCCCACTTCAATTGGAAAATCAGCAAAGCGGTCTTTAAAATTATCGTAGTGTTGTTGAGCAAGTAGGGTGGTAGGGACTAAAATAGCCACCTGCTTATTATCGTTAACCGCTACAAAGGCTGCCCGCATAGCTACTTCGGTTTTACCAAAACCAACATCACCACATACTAAACGATCCATGGCTTGTTTTGACTGCATGTCACCAAGTACCGCTTCAATGGCGTTACGTTGATCATCTGTTTCTTCAAACGGAAAGCTATCACTAAATTGGCGATAAGCTTGGCCATCAAGCGTAAACTTATTACCAGGCTTAGCCTGGCGTTGTGCGTAAATATCGAGTAACTCAGCAGCCACATCACGGACTTTTTCAGCGGCGCGTTTTTTTGCTTTATCCCAGGCATCAGAGCCGAGCTTATGCAGTGGCGCACTGGCCTCTTCACCCCCAGAGTAACGACTAAGCATATGAAGTGCCGATACTGGCACATACAGTTTTGCTTCACCTGCATAAGTAATGGTCACAAATTCAGTCACCACACCGGCGGCATCAATCGTTTGCAGCCCTTGATAACGGCCCACACCATGGTCAAGGTGCACAACCGGTTGTCCTTCTTTAAGCTCTGCTAAGTTACGAATTAACGCGTCTTGGCTTGCTTCATACTTGTGCTTACGGCGTCTGCGTTGTGATACTTTGATCCCAAGCAATTCTTGCTCGGTAATAATGCTCAAGCTTGGTTTAGTACTAAGCACCACACTTTGCTCAAGCGGACTGACAATTAAACCAACGTCATTACTGCTGTTGGTAAACTGCTCAAAGCTATCAAATTCTTTAAATTTTAAGCCACTGGGTTTTAATATACTCAGTAATGATTCGCGTCGACCGTCCGACTCAACACTAATAACCACTCGGCCTTTTTTCTTTTTTTGCTCAGCTACATAGTTAATAAATGCATCGTAGGGTTGATGTTGTTTATGATCGATGCGTACATTGGGCAATTCATTAACTGCGAGATTTTTATTGCCCGCTTTTGTGCCTAACTTTGCTTGCGATAGACGAATGCGGCCATAATTGCCTAAATTAGAAAACAGCTCATTAATTGGCTGATATAACTCATCGGGTGGTAATAGTGGGCGTAGAGGATCTACACGGCGGTTCTCATAGCGTACATTAACATCGTGCCAAAAGTTATCTGCTGCATGCTCTAAATCTCCTAATTGCATGACGGTTGTTGAGTCAGGCAAGTAGTCGAAAATGGTTGCTAAGCCTTCAAAAAACAGCGGCATGTAATATTCTATACCTGCTGGCCAATTGCCTTTGCTGACCTGCATGTAGACAGAGTCTTGCTCAGCACTTGCGCCAAATTTTTCACGATAGCTTATTCTGAAACGTTCAATATCTGATTCGTTAGTAGGAAACTCATGAGCAGGTAGTAGCTCAATTTTTTCTACTTTTTCGTCTGAGCGCTGAGTTTCCACATCAAATAAACGGATGGTATCAAGCTCATCATCAAAAAAGTCGAGCCTAAATGGATGCTTACTCCCCATGGGGTATAAATCAACAATTGAGCCGCGTATAGCGTACTCGCCATGCTCCATGACTTGTTGCACATGTAAGTAACCCGCTTGCTCTAAATTGTCCCGCAGGGCATGGGTATCTAATCTGTCGCCTACTTTAAAATTCAGCGTTGAGCCGTATATAAATGATGCTGGGGCAGTGCGCAGCATCAAGGTTGATACCGGCACAATGAGCACGCTTTGTTGCTCTTTTTTCAGTGTATTGAGTGTTGCTAAACGTGCTGAAATAATATCTTGGTGGGGCGAGAAGTGATCATAAGGCAATGTTTCCCAATCTGGAAAAACCATTACTGGGTTATCAGGCAGCAAGTACTCTAATTCTGTTTCAAGGCGCAGAGCACTTGGTGTATCAGGGGTAACAATTAACACTAAGTTGTCTTGCTGCTTAACACCTTGTGCAATAGCAATGCTTAAGCCACTGCCTAGAAGTTCGCCCCATTGAATTTTATCTTTTTGAGATTTTACCCAAGGCAAGGCTGCCCATTGCTCAAACGCCATTAATTACTCCATTAAATTAGGCTCTTAACGAGTAAGAGCCACATTATTATTTAGTCACGGTAAATTTTTGTTAAATCTTGATAATGATCAATTCTACGGTCGCGTAAATACGGCCAGATACGTCTTACGTTCTCGCTACATTTTTGATCAAGTTTTACCATTAATATTTGTTCATTTTGGTTATCAGCCTCTGCCAACATTTCGCCTTGAGGACCTGCAATAAAAGAGTTGCCCCAAAATTGAATGCCGTCACTTTGACCGCTCGGATCGCTTTCATGACCAACTCGATTACAACTAATTACCGGAACGCCATTAGCAACCGCATGCGCTCGTTGTGAAATAACCCAAGCATCTTTTTGGCGGGTTTGCTCGTCTTTATCGTCGCGTGGATCCCAGCCAATAGCTGTCGGGTAGATTAAAAGTTCAGCACCGGCCATTGCCATTAAACGCGCGGCTTCAGGAAACCATTGATCCCAACACACCAGTACGCCAAGCTTACCGACTGAGGTTTGAATAGGCTCAAAGCCTAAGTCCCCGGGAGTAAAGTAAAATTTTTCATAAAACCCTGGGTCGTCTGGAATATGCATTTTACGGTATTTACCTGCAATGCTGCCGTCTTTTTCAAGCACCACGGCGGTATTGTGATAAAGACCCGTAGCACGTTTCTCAAATAATGAAGCTACAATAACAATGCCGAGCTCTTTTGCGAGTTCGCCTAAAGTGTTGCTACTTGGCCCCGGTATTGTTTCTGCTAAATCAAATACATCAACGTCTTCGGTTTGGCAAAAATATAAACTGCGGTGTAACTCTTGTAATACAACAAGTTGCGCGCCTTTACTAGCTGCATCGCGAATGCCCGCAATTGACTTTTCAATATTATGTTCAGCGTTGTCACTGTTGCTTTGTTGCACTAAGGCAACTGATAAATGTGCAGGGCTTGTCATTGTGCTGCTCCAGCTAAAAATCCACGAGGTAATTGCATTGTAATGCAGTGAAGACTGCCAAATTGCTCAATAATAGGTAAGCAATTTACACCAATAATTGTGTGCTCTGGGTATGCTTTTTGAACTTGTGTTAAAGCACGTTGGTCGTTTACATCGTCATAAATAGGCACTAATACTGCGTTATTTATAATTAAGTAATTTGCATAGGTGGCAGGTAGACGCGTATTTTCATCGTCATACACGGCTTTTGGCCACGGTAACTCAATTAGCTTATATGGGGTGTTATCAGCAGTTTTAAAGCTTTGTAGTTGTTTTTCCATGGCATCTAGCGCGCTAAAATGCTCATCGCTTTTATCGTCACATTTTACATACACAAGGGTGTTGTTAGGTGCAAAGCGCACTAGCGTATCAATGTGGCTATCGGTGTCGTCACCGGCTAAATAACCATGATCAACCCATAAAAAATCAGTAGCGCCTAAGTGCGCTTTTAAAAGTACTTCTATGTCACTTGGGTTTAAATCAGGGTTACGGTTTTTATTCAGTAAACATTCGCTAGTTGTTAGCAATACACCATGTTCATTAATTTCAATACCACCGCCTTCAAGCACCATATCGAGGGCTTGATACTGGTTGTTTGTATTGCTTAGCTGTTTAACTAATGTGTGGTTTATTTGATTATCAAGGGCACTTTCAAACTTATTACCCCAGCCATTAAAGGTAAAGTCGTAGACTTTTAATTGCTCTGGCTTTTCTATAGCGCTGCACGTAAGTGGGCCATGGTCGCGCGCCCACGTATCGTTAGTGGGAGTAACAACAAAATATACACGGGTCTGCTCAATACCAGCATCATTTAGTAATGAGTTAATGTGGGTTTTTAATATTTCATCATGAGCAACAATCACTAAGGCTTGTTGCGCAGTAATATGTTTTGCAAGTTCAATATAAACGGGTTCAACACGTGCTAAATTATCAGCCCAATCGGTATTTTTATGAGGCCATGTAAGCATAACTGCATCTTGCTCGGCCCATTCAGGTAAAAGTCTAAAGTTCATGGATTTTTAATACAAATAAAGATGGGGCTAGTTTAGCAGTTCAATTACAGCTAAGTCACTTTTAAATAAACGTTTGAACTACAATTTAAAGCGATTTAAACCAGTAAATAAACACTCGTGTTACTCGTTTGAACTCTCTTTCGCTTTTTCAAGTTGTTGGCGCTTTTTAAGTTGGCGTGTTTGCGCATGTAAACTGGCTCTAACAACCAACTCTTGATCACTGTCTCTTATTGATACGAATAGCAGGGTATACTGGTAATGCTCATTGTCTTGTTTTTCTATAGCAACAACTTCGCTATAACAATACACCGCAGAGGCTTCATGCTGTAAAAACAGTTTGGTACGAAATTTCTGACCTAATGTGTACAAATGTTCACTGGTAAACTTAATTCCGCCGCCGCCATAACTATCGCAATAAATTGAGTTATCTTCAGGTTGTTCTGAAGCTAAAATATGGCTCATGATCAAATCTATCTTACGCGACTGGGCTTGTAAAAACGTCGTCAGTTCTTGGGCAATATCTCCTAAATTACGCAAAGGACCCAAAGCACTTTGATCTAAACTACTGACTTCGTTAGCAAGTTTAAATAAAGGCGGAATATCTGCGTCTAGTTCAGCCAAACTTTTTGGTACCACTGCGTCATCTACGGCAAATAGATTGACGCGATTGCTCTCTTCAATTTGAAAGTAAAGCTCAAAATCAGCTAATTTTTGATTATTCATTTTTAACTCCTAGCCTCTATCCGTTAATAGTAGCGTTGCGGTTATTAAATTACTACACAACAAGCCAATAAAAATTAAGCTAAATAAGGGTTTGGCTTCACTATAAAAACGCTAGGGGGGCTACTTTTTATACAGCCATAATGATTAAGAACATAATAAATATTAATACATTTATACTGAGTACGTATATTCGCAACTAATAAATAACCAATAATTAACAAAATGCCTTGTAATTAACCATAAAACTCGTAATCTTACCGTAATAATAATAACAAGGGACTACCCACGTGGCTCGAGGAATTAAATTAGCCAGTACATTCTCAGATATATCCACGCAACTGCGGCGCTTTGTGTCTAAAATTGTGTTACCTGACGATGTTGATGATATTGTTCAAGAAACCTTTGTTAAAAGTTATGAAGCAGAGCTAAAACAAGATATTCAATACACCCGCAGCTATATGTTGAAAACAGCTAAACATCTCGCCCTAAATCATATAGCTAAATGGGATAATAAATTTAGTACTCCTTTAAATCACGAAACTGAACTTCCTAAATTGCTTAAATCAATGCAATTAGAAGATGAATACACCTCCAAAGAACGTTTTTTACTATTTTGTCGTGCTACTGAGCAGCTAAGCCCTGTAGTGAGAAAATGTTTTATATTAAAAAAAGTATATGGGATGAGCCAAAAAGAGATCGCACAGCAAATGCAGCTAAGTCAAAGTACGGTAGAAAAGCACATTGCTAAAGGGCTACTAAACACCATGCTATATATGCGCGATCAAGTGCAAGATGAGAGTGAACATTGCCAACAAAGTGCGAACATAGTGAGGGCTGTAAAATGAGTAACATCCATCAATTTACATCAAAAGAGTTAATCTTAGAAAAAGCATCGCAATGGATAAGCGCGATTGATCGTGGCTTAAGTACACAAGAGCAAGAGCAATTTAAACTGTGGATGCTACAAAGCACGGCTCATCAGAATGCGGTATATGAATTAGCACAACTGTGGGATGACTTAAGTGTGCTTAACGAGCTCAGCGTATTATTTCCTAATAAGCACTCAGCTGGCATTCAAACCAAGCCTGCTTATGTATACGGTATTGCGGCAAGTGTTGTTGCAGCCTTAATGATGTGTAGCTACTTTTTGCTAAACATGCAGAGCAACTTTAACCAAGATCTCGCTAAAGTAAATTACACAAAAATTTATAAAACAAAGGTTGGCGAGCAAGCAACCTATGTTTTACCAGATGGCACCATAGTTCAGCTTAATACCAATAGTTCACTAGAAGTCGCTTATAGCCAAGGACGCAGACAGTTATTACTAAGTCGTGGAGAAGGGCGTTTTAATGTAGCTAAAGATGCATCACGCCCGTTTAGTGTTATGGCGGGGGATAAAAGCTTTACCGCGCTTGGTACAGTATTTAACGTGCAGCGCAATACCTCATCTGATCTTGAATTGGTAGTTACTGAAGGTAAAGTAATGATCACCGACCCTAGTGTTGCTGTTAATGCTGACGATTTTAAAGCGTATCAACAAGCTGATAACAGCAACCAAGATATTCGCCAAATCAATGCCAACATTGTGATTTCTGGTGAAAAAGCCATTATTGAACAAAGCGTTACCAAACCAATCACACAGTTATCGGTTGATGATGTACAACGTGATTTAGCTTGGCAAAATGGCATGTTGATATTTAATGGCGAAAAGTTAGTTGATGCCTTAAACGAGGTTAGCCGTTATACCGCCACTCGGTTTGAATTATCATCTGATGAATTAGCGCGCATTAAAGTGGCAGGCGTTTTTAAAGCGGGTGATGTTGCAGGGCTTTTAGAGAGCCTACAAAATAACTTTTCAATTGAACATGAGCGTTTAGGCGAGCATGTTGTTAGTTTAAAATATCAAAAAAAATCATAGGTAATGGTAATGAAAATCACGCCATTGTTAATCAATGTTACTCATAAGGGTGTAAAAAGTAATTTAAAGATTAAAAAAATGATAAAAACCTATAGAGGATTTTTGTTTGCTAACTGTTTATATAAGTTGCGCAGTAACCATACGTGTTATTTAAGTCCGCTGGGACTCGTTGCACCGCTGTTTTTTAGTATCAGTGTGCATGCGAGTCAAACTGAGGGACAAATGATGCAGTTTGATATAAAAGCGCAACGAGCAGACAAAGCCTTAATAGAATTTGCTAAGCAAACTGAACAAACAGTGGTTTTTTCGTATGAGCTTGCTAAACAGTTCGAGGCAAATTCATTATATGGATTTTATTCTCAACTCGATGCGTTAAACGCATTGTTAGCTGAGACTGAGCTCGATGCGGTTGTTGATCAAAATGGTTTACTGAGTATTAAACTCAAACAAATCAATAGGAAGAATAACAACATGATGAAGCTTTCAGGAGTTAGTGCTGCCGTATTACCTGCTTTACTTGCAGTTAATTCACAAGGAATAAATGCCGCTGAACAAAGCGCAGAAAAAAACATCGAAAAAATTGCTATTGTAGGTAGTCGTGTCGCTGGGCGCTCTGTTGAAGACTTACCTGTCCCCGTTGATATTTTAAGTGCAGAAGCACTCGAAAACACCGGCCAAACAGAAGTTGGCCGCATGCTTCAAGCTATCGCACCTTCTTTTAACTTTTCAAGTTCATCTATTAGTGATGGTACTGATGCATTAAGACCTGCAACGTTACGTGGCCTTGGCCCTGACCAAACATTGGTATTGATCAATGGTAAGCGTCGCCACCAAGCAAGTATTATTCATATTAATACCTCGGTTGGTCGTGGTACTGCGGGTACTGACATGAATGCGATTCCAGCCTCAGCAATTAAACGTATTGAAGTGCTTCGCGATGGCGCTGCAGCTCAATATGGTTCGGATGCAATTGCCGGTGTTATTAATATCGTGCTAAAAGATGGCAGCGAAGGTGGTAAAGCGGCCGTTAACTACGGTGAGTATTCAGAAGGTGATGGCGAAACCGTTAATATTGACTTTAATAAAGGCTTTGCTTTAGGTGATAACGGTTATTTAAATACAACTATTAACTACCGTGACCGAGCACCGACTAACCGTGCAGGCCTTCATGGTTCATGTCAGTTTTATGGCTGTACTGAACTTTCTGATGGCACCTTGCTTGCAGGTGATCCACGCGAATTAACCGCACCACGTGATACATTCAGAATTGGTGACGCTGATTCACAACAATTTGGTTTAACAGTTAACACCGGCTACGAATTAGGAGCGGGTGAACTATACGGTTTTATTACCTATTCAACTCGTGATAACGAATCAGCGGCATTTTTCCGTCATAATGCCAATGCAGGTGGTAATCCGGTACTTCAAGATGGCGATGCAACTATCCCAGCTGGCTTCTTACCTAAAATAAATACCACGATTGATGATATTTCCTATAACTTTGGTTATAAAACTGAATTTGATAACGACTCAAGCTTAGATTTATCGTACACCTATGGTGAAAACAGTATTGACTACACGACCAGCGATACTATTAACGGCTCTTACGCGAATTTTTTACGTTATGACCAAGGCCTAAGTGCAGCAGATATTCGCGCCACGATTCCACGTCAAGGTTACGCTTATGGCATGGAGCTATCACTGCAAACGATCAATCTTGATTTTACTCAAAATTTTGATGACTACTCGTTAGCAATGGGTGCTGAAATTCGTACCGATGAGTACCGAATTTTAGAGGGTAGTGAATATGCATATCGTGATTACGATACCAACAATGGTGTTAATATTTACGATGGACTAAGCGGTGGTATTGGCAGCGAAAACGCATCCGGTGGCACACAAGGCTTTGGTGGTTCATCGCCAGCATCTTCGGTTGATGAGTCGCGTGATGTGATCTCATTTTACTTAGATGCTGAAGCTTACGTTATTGAAGATGTAATTATCTCAGGGGCGTTACGTTACGACAATTACAAAGGGTTTGGCGATACAGTTAACTTTAAACTAGCCGGTAACTGGTCAGTAACTGAAGATATTTCACTTCGTGGTGCGCTAAGCTCAGGCTTTAGAGCACCTTCAATGCAACAGTTGTATTTTAACAACATCAGCACACAGTTTGTTGTAGGCCCTAATGGCAATTTAGTGGCTGAAGAAGTAGGGACCTTTAGAAACGATTCAACCCTTGCCCAAAGTTTAGGTATTCCTAAGCTCACAGAAGAGAAATCTCAAAACCGCAGTTTAGGTATCGTTTATAACGTAAGCGATAATATTAATGTAACCTTAGATTACTACTCAATCGATATTGACGACCGTATTGTAATTAGCAATCGCTTAGGTAAAGGCTTATCAAGCAGCCTTGATGCCGCGTTATTAAGCTCGGGTGCAGGTGCAGGGCAGTTTTTCTTAAATGGCGCTGACACTGAGACACAAGGTATCGACTTTGTTGCTACGTGGAATACAGAAGGCCTAGGCGGCACGCTTGATTTCACGCTAGCGGCTAACTTTACAGAAACCGATGTCGTGTCGTTATTTACACCAGCAGGTTCTGGGCTTGAGACCGTGCCAGTTGATGATGTGTTTTCTGATCAAGAAATTTCTATTATTGAAGAATGGCAACCAGAAGATCGAATTAACTTAAGTGCACTTTATCGTCGCGACGACTGGACCGTAAACCTATCGCTTAATCGCTTTGGTGAATACACAGTGGAAGATGGCGGCCGCCAGACTTACGGTGCTGAAATTTTAACTGACATCAAAGTAAATTACTTTGTGACTGACGATTTATCAGTAAATATTGGCGCAAATAACTTATTTGATGTTTACCCAGATGAAAACACCATAGGTAATTCACGTTCAGGCACAATTGTAGATGCTCAAGGTAACACCATTGTCAGCAGCGATGGTGTATTTAAGTACTCACGTCGTTCAGCGCCATTTGGTTTCAACGGTGCTTACTACTACGTAGGTGCAGAGTACCGCTTTTAATAACTCTCCTATTGTTATTTAACAACCAAAGGGCCGTAAGGCCCTTTTATCGTTTTTATGGTTACAGTGTTTATAGTGTCATAAAAACTTCACTGTTTTTAGTTTATGAAATCTTCAATAATAGCTGGACTAGACCAGATTGAGTGAAATAAATTATGAACAATTATTTGCTATTAACGCCCGGCCCATTAACGACCTCTTATACTGTTAAGCAGGCGATGCTTAAAGACTGGTGTACTTGGGATGATGATTATAATCGCGACATAGTGCAAACAATACGTAATAAATTAGTATCGCTTGCGACATCACAACCTAATTATACTAGTGTATTAATGCAAGGCAGTGGCACTGCCAGTGTAGAGTCAGCGCTTGGCAGTCTTATTCCAAGAACGGGTAAGTTACTTGTTATTAATAATGGGGCATACGGGAAGCGTATTGCTGAAATTGCCGACTATTTAGCAATTGACTGTCATGTTTTAAATTATACAGAAACGGCACTGCCAAACCTTGATGAGATTGATACTGTTTTAAAAAATAATTCAGGTATTACTCACATTGCAATGGTCCATTGTGAAACGACCACAGGTATACTCAATCCTATTGAAGAGGTTGGCTCACTAGCTAAAAAGTATCAAAAGGTATTTATTGTTGATGCTATGAGCAGTTTTGGCGGTATTGAGTTCGACCTTGCACAGTGGCATATAGATGTAATGATCAGCTCTGCAAATAAATGCATTCAAGGTGTCCCTGGCTTTGGCTTTGTGGTGTGTAAGCAAAGTATTATTGAGCAAAGTGAAGGTATTGCGCGCTCCTTGTCGTTGGATTTATATCAGCAATGGTTATGTATGGAGCAACACCATGGTAAATGGCGTTTTACCTCGCCAACTCATGTTGTGCGTGCATTTTATCAAGCCCTGCAAGAGTTAGATGAGGAAGGAGGAATAGCAGAGCGCTTTAAGCGTTACTCGCAAAACCAAAAGACTTTGGTAGCTGGTATGAAAGCGTTAGGGTTTGTACCTTTACTGAATGAGGAAGTTCATTCCCCCATCATTACCTCATTCTTGTCGCCTAGCGAAGAGCATTATGATTTTAAATCTTTTTATAGTGCGTTAAAGCAAGAAGGTTTTGTTATTTACCCTGGTAAAGTTTCTAACGCCGATTGCTTTCGCATAGGTAATATTGGTGAAGTAGATGAGGCCGATATACAGCGTTTGCTTGATGCTGTGGCAAAAAACCAATATTGGAAAGCTTAAAGCTAATTTCACCCGTGCAAGCGGTGCTTAATTTTCATTAAACACCGCTTTTTTATTGGCCATCAACCACCATTTCAATGGCATTATGCAACCAGTACTCAATGTTATAATCAACTAACAAACCATGCTCATCAAATCGCTTTCGAATAACGTGTAAGCAGGGTGTACCGCTATTTTTTTCAAGTAGATGACTCACTTCATCAGGTAATACCGTGACATTTATTATGCTTTGCTCTTTAACGATATTCGTTGCGTACTGTTTTGCCATAATATCGGTGATAGAGGTATCTAAGGGGTGTGAGTGAAAATCAGCAAAGCGTTTAGCATCACAATAAATATGCTCAAACATTACGGCGCGATTATCTAGACTACGTATACGTTGAAGATGATAAAGCGTTTGGGCATCTAACGCTCGGCAAATTTCAAGCTTTGCCTGCTGTTGTACACTCACGAGTGTTGTTTGTGCAACAAACCCTTGTTGTTTTGCCAATTCATAAAAATTGACTTTAGTAGCAGGGTGCCACTTTAATCTTTTTGGGGTGACAAACCAGCCTTTACGTTTTTGACTGAATATTAGGCCTTCAGCTTCCAACCTCAGAAGCGCTTCGCGTACAGTAATTCGGGTAGAACTAAACTTTTGTTGTAATTCTCGCTCTGAAGGCAACTTATGACCCGCTGCAATCACGTCGGTTTTTAGTAGCGCATGAATATAATTACGGATCTCTTGATATAAAAGCATCGTTTGATTATTTATCCTAAAAATATAATAGCTTAGCTGAGTATAATATGACTTATATTGTTTATGGTGAGTATTATATTCAGCTAGTTTATGAATCGACTTTAGCAGCATTGCCACTTAATTTAGCCAAAAAATTATCAATACTGCGAACTGCTGCATTACTATCTTCTGCGGCCTCTTTACGTCTTATTGCATTACGTACTAAATATGCACCTGCTGTTCGGATGGGTTCAATAGGAAACTGATTTAGTGATTGATTAACTAAGCCACAGTTTTGCCACTTAGGATCATTATTGAGTACCATTGCACAGAGAATTTTTGCACCCAAATAAGATTGTACAATGCCATTGCCAGAGTAGCCACCTGCGTAAAATACATTTTTTTGATTGTTAAGCTGACCAAAGAATGGAAAACCAGAAACGCTGCGATCGGAAGCGCCCGTCCACGTTCGTTCTATGGGTAAGTGATGCCTTTCAAAGAAATAATTGAGTGATGATTTTAAAATATCATCATAGCTGCTCGGCAAATCAAACTTTGGATGCACCTTATTACAATAACTAAAAAAGTTTCCTCCTTTACCTAACATTAACCGCCCGTCACTGGTGGTCCGGTAGTAATTAACAAACAGACGAGAGTCAATAATAGCACTGCCGTGATTTAAATTTAGTTGCTCTAAAACTTCTGGGATTGGCTTAGTGATGACCATGTCACTAGAAACCAGTACAACAGAGCGAGAAAATACTTTATGTAAACTAGGTAGCCACGCATTAACCGCAAAAATAACTGTATTGGATAATAGGTTCCCCTGACTTGTATGTACGGTTATTTGTTGATCGCCAAAGTGTTGCATATATTCACATTGCTCTATTATTGTCACTCCAAGCTGTTGCGCGACTCGCTTTAATCCTCTGACGAGCTTCGCTGGTTGTACACTGCCACCATGTGCAGAAAAATGAGCAGTGAGGTTTTGCTTTGAACCGGTTTGTTGTAATTGTTGAGTGTCACAAGAATGCCACGAATTAATTTTAAATTTATCTAAGTAATCAAGCGCGTTACTTAGTCGCCCAATTTGACTCGTGTTGGAGGCTGTATAAAAGCATCCATCAATTCGACAATCACAATCAATAGCATAAGTTAGCGTAAAACGCTTAATATCATGGACGGTTTGCTCAGATTGTTGTACTAAAAAAAGGGCGTTTTCTAATCCTACTAATTTAATCAGACTGGGTAATTTAGTCGACCATGTTAACATCGCACCGCCATTACGGCCCGATGCGCCCTGACCACACAACCCTTGTTCAATAATAGTCACTTTTTTTTGGGGCTGCTGTTGCTTGATTTGAATGGCGGTCCAAAGTCCTGTAAACCCCCCACCGATAATACAAATATCGGTGTGATGATTTTCAGGAAGTCGAGGAAGAAGCCTATTGGCATCCTCCTCTTTTATGGCGTTATCAAACCAAAAAGGTTGATAACTCATTAAGGACGCTCTCCTCGAGCGAGTTTTGCTTCAATTTGCATTAAAACAGGTTCAATATCAGCTAAAGAGTCAATCACAAAGTGAGCACCTGCTTGATATAAATGCTGGTATGCTTGACGGGTTAAAACGGCTTGTTCATCGTTTGAGCACGCTGCCCATTCTTGTTCGGTTAAACCGACAGCATTACCACTTAGGGCAACACCAACAGTCCACATTCCTGCATTTAACCCTTCAGCGATGCCAGGTGCTGAATCGTCAACTTTTACACAGTTCGCAACACGTTGAATGCCTAGTGCATTCACGTTTTCAAGTGCCATCCATGGCCCTGGGCGAGAGCCAGCCGTTAGTTCATCACTACCAACGCTATGATCGGGTTGGTAACCATATTCAGCGGCAGCCACTTCAAGCACGTCCATCACTTGGCGAGGATAGCCTGAACAGCTGCCAATTTTAATACCTTGCTGTTTTAAACGCGCTATTACGGGTAATACGCCAGCAATAGGCATAGCACGATCTGCGACTTTAGCTTTTTGTAATGGCATAAAGGTATTGTAAATATGATCTATTTGCTCTTTAGTCATTGAGCAGCCAAATTGTGCCTGCCAACGAGATTCAATTTCCGGTAATTTACCTAGGGTTGCAATATGGTCCCATTTTCCCATGCCCATCGGAATACGCGCTTGCGCCAGCGTAATATCAAAATCAAACGCGGCTTTAAATGCCTCCACAAAAATAGTGGTTGGCGCTACAGAGCCATGGTCTACAACTGTGCCGGCCCAGTCTAAAATGAGTGCTTCTAAATGTTTCATATTTCTTCTCTTATATATGTAGGTGTAGATACAGGGTGTAACCTGCGAACTTGTTTGAAAGGGGATAAGCGCATTACAAAGTAGCTTAGTGAGCACAATACCAAGAATGCAGCGATACAGCCGACCCAGTAACAGGCGTTTATAAAAAAGTTAAGCCAACTAATCTCAGGCATCACAAAGGTGCGATAGAGTAAGATACTCACCGAGCCCAAATAACCAGCTGAGTCTGCTAAGTAAATTAAAAACCCGGCATTAGCGGTTGAGCCAACAGCAGAAATCATACGGTCAAATAAGAAGCAATTGTAGGGGATGTAACTAATATAAAGGCCAGCCCCAAGGAGCACCATCCATGCCTTAGCGTTTAGTAATTGGCTTTCAAACGCAACAGTACTGCCTACGAACAAGCAGGCACCAAACAAAATGAATCCGTGGTTTACATAAAAAGCGGTTTTATTATTTTTTACTAACACCATTGCACCAAGTGCAATCAAGACTATAAATGCCATACGGATACCTGCATAGGCGAATATAGCTGGCTCTTGGCCATATCCCAGTGCTTGCCAAATTTCTGCGGCAAAGTTATCGCGAAAGTCACGAAAGCCAGTAAATAATAAGAAACTCAGAATTAAACAACTAATACCAAACCAGTATTGTTTGAAAAACTGCCAGCGGGCTCTACCATTCATAGGTAAGCGTTGTTGACGCGCCTGCTGATCCTCTGGTGTTGGATTGGGTAACAAGGTTAAACACTTAACACTAAGTAACAACAAGGGTAAAAATAACGCTCCGGTTGCGGCAGGCATCCACAGTTCCGGAACACTGAGATTGTCTATCAGCCATTTACCGACACTGCGCACTAAACCTGACGCCAAAATAAAGGTGACACTGAGAATGGCACCGAGTATCTCAGAAGTTCGTCTGCCTTCTAAGAAACTAAATACAATACCCCAAATCATTCCCAACGATAAACCATTAAAAAATAGCCATACTACGTTGACTCCAACAGGGGTCACGGCAAATAAAATTAGCGATAATTCAGCTGCTGTAATCATACCAATGATGGCAAGACCCCGTTGTTGGTGCCGCATTTCTGCAATGACCTTAACACCAATAAATTTGGCGCATAAGTAGCCAAATACTTGTGCCAGTATGAGTGCTATTTTAAAGCTAATTTGCCAACTTGGATCGTCAAACTCTGTATAGCTGTTAGCTGTAAAGGGTTTACGAAATGCATACATACAAAAGTAAGTCATAAATGCAGCGCTTGCTGCAAATAGAACAAACCCAACACCTTGTGCACGATGTAGCCACTTTGGTTGCGTAAACATAGGGTTATCCTTCGCGAGGCTTTCGCCCCGCGTAATACAATAGATTAAAATTGATAATTAATACCGACCATGCCGCGAACACCATAATACTCAACTTGCAGTGGGCGATTTTCATCTCCCAAATAATATTTAAGCGGTTCGTTAGTTAGGTTATTTAATTCAAGATAAACTAATGCATTTTCGTTAAGCTGGTATGACGTAGTAAAATCAACACTAACATTTTCGCCATAATAGCTATCCGATTGCCGATCACTGCCATGCTCTTCGATGTACTCGCCTTTATAATTTAGGGCAACCCGCGCGGCAAAGGAGCTGTCATCGTAATATAAGGTAAAGTTATAGAGGTTATCGGCTTGACGCGGAATCGCTACTTTATCGCCACGATCTGGAATACTCATTTGTGAGTCCATAAAGGTCGCATTTACCATTACTCCAAAGCTATCTAGAGTCGGATTGATGAAGCCCAAATCGCGATTAAAGGCCATCTCAATACCTGCAAGCCATGCGCTGTCGCCATTTTCTGGGCGCACAATATTTACACCACTGTTATCATTAAACTGACCAATTGAGCTACTTTGAAAAATTGGGTCGCTAATGTCCTTGTAAAACAGGCCTGCAGAGACTAAACCAACACGTTCAAAGAAATGCTCAACCATCAAATCAACATTATTTGAGTAGGTGGGCTCGAGTTCGGGATTACCGGTAACAAGTTCGTTATCTGCTTCTAAGTAGGTTGCGCCTGGTGTTAAAGAGCCAAAGTCAGGACGTGAGAACGAGCGGGTTAATGCTAAGCGGTAGTTGGTTTGCTCGTCGCTGTGATAAGTAACATGTAATGCAGGTAACACCGATAGGTAATCATTTTTAGCATGACTTGGTGTAACTCTATCTTCATCAGCTAGGTATGTATAACCATTCACTTCAGTATCGGTTTGAGTTAGACGTAAACCACCTAGTATTTCCCAGTCGTTATTAATTGTATAGGTTGCCATACCATATAGTGAGGTATGCTGCTCGTTAACATCAAAGTTACGTCCTAACGCACCGCCATTTTCAATTAAGGCAGACTCACTTTTATCAAGTACAAATTTTTCTTTATTGGTATTCCAAAACTGCGCTAGATCACCGGTATCAACAACTTGCGAAAATTGCTGTTGGTAATCAATAGCTAATTCATTTAAAAAATCATTGCGGCCTGGCTGATCTGCCAAAGTAAAATCACTTAAGCTTGGCGCAGCGCCATAGTTTGCTTCATCCCACGCGTAAAATTCATCGCTAAAGCGCGCGACACGTTCTTTATCACGGTATTTGGCACCTATTTTTACAGTTAAGTTTGCATCTACTTGCCATTCGAAATCGGCACTCGCGACAATTTTATCTTTCTCATTAACGAATATTTTATATAACTCTACCCATGAAAGATTAGTATTAGCAGGATCGAACGAAAAATCACTAGGTAAATGGTTACTGATTGCATTCCATGGATCGCTGCCACCATCAATCGTATTATAAGCGTAATTTTTGCCTGTACCCCTGTCTTCTAGTCCTTGAAAACCAACCTGTTTTTGGTCAAATCTGACGACAAAATAACTGTTGTCTTCGCCATTTGGGGTATTGCCATAACGAAATTCATTCTCGTAACTTGATAACTTCCAACTAAGAGTTTTGTCATAACCAAAATAATGCTCAGCCTCCAGCTCAAGCCCAGTCATTTCGGTAATTAATTCATTGCGGATATGTTGTACTTCAGCGCGATTTTTATCAAAGCGCATACGGTGCTTATAATGTGTTTCGTCATCAATTAAAGTCCCATACATTGCTGTGGCGCTAATTGTGCCTTGTTCAAGTTGATACTCAACAGCACCATTAAGCCCATAAGTTTCGCGCGTGCCGGTATAATCTCGTAACTCTAAGCGATAAATGCCTAAACCATCATTGCCACGGCGCGGCTCATAGTTATCAGTGGCCCAGTCACGTTGCCACGCAGTCGCATTGATCAAAAAACCTAACTTGTCGTCTAGTAAGCGGTCGCCGTAAAGTAAGTTTGCTGAATAATTAGTGCCATCGGCAAGCTCATTTTGACCAATTGCAAAATTAGTATTAAACACAAAATCATCGGGCGCTTTTTTAGTGATAAAATTAACATTACCGCCAATGGCGTCACCTTCAAGGTCAGGGGTTAGCGCTTTCGACACTTCGACAAATTCAATTAATTCACTAGGGAAAAAGTCAAAAGCTGTTGCTCGACTGGTGGTTTCTTCTTCAGCCGTTGGTAAACGATCGCCGTTGATACTCGCAGAGCTCCACTGTGCCGGTAGACCGCGCACAGCAACAAAACGACCTTCACCTTGGTCACGTTCAATCGATACTCCAGGTATACGCTGTACAGCTTCAGCTGCATTTCTATCAGGTAGTTTTCCAATACCGTCAGCAGAAATAATATTTTTAATACTTTTGGCATTTTTTTGGTTATTAGCTGCCGCCATTTCACCGCGCTGAATTTGGCCGACAGCAATTATTTCTTCAATGGCGTTATTATTCTTTGCAGCAAAAAGAGTGATTGGTTTTAGCTTTTTTATTTCGCCTTCACCAACAGTAATATCAACAAAATAAGGCTGATAGCCTAAATAAGTCACTTTAAGTTGGTGTTTACCAGGATTTAACTGCGGTAACTCAAATTGTCCCTGATAGTTTGTTACGGTACTTTTACCAGTACCAACTACTGTGATTAATGCGCCAGAGAGCAGTGATCTACTATCTTCTACAGTGCCTACAAATGTAGCGTTACCGGCAACGGCATCTTGGGCAATAAATAACGGGCTAGTACACAGTAATATAGCAGTGGCTATTGCATGTCGTTTCATTATTAGTTTTACCTTAAGTTTATTTTGGTCTAGACCAGATGTTTTAACTAATAATAGTGATGAATTTTTACAAACATGTGACGAAACTAATTTTTTTCACAGGAGGGGATTTTTTTAAGGTAACAAAAAGCCCAGCACTAAGGCTGGGCGGTTATTCTTTGTATTAAACTTAATGTTTTTGCATTTTACTCATTTCAGCATGGCAGCTCTGCATAGTAAGTAATACCTTTGATAACGCTGCTTCACAATCATGGGACTGAGGTTTTTTCAACGCTATTTTAATTTCTTCTAAGGTTTTATCTTCTACTTCCTCAAGCTCTTTAACGTAGGTTTGATCGTTATCGTTAGTAAATTTACTAATCAAAGTTGTGAATGCTCGGCGCGCTTCTACAACAAACGATGAGCCATCTTCGCGCTCACCCTGTTGATTAATTGCGTAAGGTTGTAAACTCTCCACACTGACTTTACGAGCGTCAATCATACGTTGAAATAGGGCACCTATTGCGGGGTCCTTTACTTTATCTTGTGCTGTTTGGTAAAAGTCGATGCCGCTATTCATTACTTGGATAATGTCGGTAATATGATTAATTTCTTGTCCTTGATGGGTGCTCATAATAATGACCTCTGTTAATTTAAAATACTGTCATTACTAAGCAAGCGCTATTCCAAGTAGGTTGTTTTTTTAAGTGTTTGTATTTTATGGTTTTTAATTGTTTAGTAGGCTTGCTAACTGAGCGTTAGCAAGCAAATTTTACATAAAAGTTTGTAAGAAGGTTATTTTAGCTCATCCGCTACTTCAGCTACTTTTTGGCGTAACCAAATATGACTAGCGTCTCTGTGTAATAAAGGGCTCCATATCATATCAAGTTCAAATGGCGGGATAGGAAAGGGGGGCTCCAGTATTTTAAGCCCAGGATCGTCTAAATAAATATTAGCCGCTTTTGAGGGCAAAGTCGCAACTAAATTTTTCTCTTTGGCTAAGTGAACAGCCACATGGTAGTTACGAGTAAAAGTGGCAATATTACGGTGTTTACCAAAATGAGCCAGTGCCTCATCAACCCAGCCCAGCTTTTGCACATCTTTAGGGTCCATCCCAACACCAACACCAAAGCCTGTTTTACTTACCCAAATATGGCGAGCTTTTAAATAGCTGTCTAGGCTAAAGTTTTCAATAATGGGGTTATCTGATTTTACTAAACAACAAAAGCTGTCTTTCCAAATACGTTTATGATGAAACGATTGTGGTAAATTTTCAAAGCGGTTAATCGCCATATCAACTTTACCGTTTTCAACATCGTGAAAGGTAACATCACTAGGGGTTAAAATATCTAAGGTGGTGTCGGGCGCTTCTTCGTGTAGTTTCCCTAATAAACGCGGCGCCATGGTACTGGCCGCGTAATCACTGGCCATGATCCTAAACACTCGCTTACTTTGTTTAGCTTCAAACTCACGGTTAGGTGCCAGAGTTTCTTCAAGAGTCATCAAAATTCCACGAATTACTGGCTGCAACTCAATAGCACGCTCAGTCGGCACCATACCATCGCTGGTACGCACTAAAATAGGATCGTTAAAAAGGTTACGTAGGCGTTTAAGTCCGTTACTCATTGCCGGTTGAGTAATACTAAGCTGGTTTGCAGCACGAGTAACATTACATTCGCGCAGTAATGTATCGAGGTAAACCAGTAAATTTAAATCTATTTTACTTATATTCATTGTGTGTCCTTAACGTTTACCAATAATGGATAAAACGCTGTGCTGTAGGATAGGGATAAATGTGACTCACCTTTCCATTTTTTATATTTTGTTGTGCTTGTTTCCAAAAGTTAACATCAAGTAATTCAGGGTGCGTGCTAGTTAAAAATTGTTTATATGTTGGATTGGGCATAACAAAGGTACATAGCTGCTCTGGAAATACATCCTGAGGGGCAACCGAGTAACTTTGTTCATCCGTTAAATAATCGTCATAACTTTTTGCCTTAGGTAGTGCTCTAAAGTTCATGTCTGTTAAATATTGCACTTCGTCGTAATCGTAAAAAATAATCCGTTTGTGCTTACTTACCCCAAAGTTTTTTAACAACATGTCGCCGGGGAAAATATTCACAGCAATCATTTCTTTGAGCGCTTGGCCATACTCTTCTATGGCATCGGCGGCACTTTTTTCATCTGCATTTTCTAAAAACAGATTCAGTGGCGTCATTCGTCTTTCAATATATAAATGTTTTATTATTAACCAGTCACCTTCAATGACCATTGATGATCCAATGGTTTTATACAACTGCGCTAACAAGTTACTATCAAAACGCGCTAAAGGAAATACGACGTTTGAATACTCTATGGTGTCGGCCATTCGCCCTACACGGTCGTGGCTTTTAACCAGTTGATAGCGTTTTAATACCGTATCACGACCAAATGGTTTACTTTCGCCAAATTTATCTTTAATAACTTTAAATACATAACCAAACGAGGGGAGGGTAAATACCATCATCACCATGCCGGGTGTACCAGGTGCAATGGTAAATTGGTCATTAGAATGAGTTAAATGATTCAAAAACTCACGGTAAAACTCAGTTTTTCCTTGTTTATGAAAACCAATGGCGTTGTAAAGCTCGGCTAAAGTTTTATTTGGCATGAGTTGGTTTAAAAACCGCACTAACGCTGAGGGGGCGTGAGTTTCTACCATAAAGTAAGCTCGTGCAAAGCCAAAAATAACCCGCATTTGCGATGACTTAGTCAGTAGGGCATCAAGATATAACCCTTTATCTTCATGATGAAGTACCGCAATGATAAAAGGTTGAACGCCGCTTTGCGATACGACACGTCCTACAATATACGCTGCTTTATTGCGGTAAAACGGCGTGTGTAATATATCAAAACGCATTTGCCAATGCTGGTGGTGAGTATCGGGAGCTTGCTTATAAAACGCTTTTACTAATAAACGAATATCACGCTCAAGGTTGACAAAATCGGCTTTAAAATCAAAGTGGTTAATAATACGTTTAATTGTTGGTTTTAAACCATCCACGACGGGGAAGTAACTTCTATATTCAGCCTCTACTGGCACTGAGGGCGCATCTTTGAGTGTCGCTTCAACAAAAATAAAGTCGTTATGAAAATAGCGGCGGTGGTACAAGCGGCAAAATACAGAATTATAAAATGTTTCGGCAAGCTCAGCCTGCGGGTGAAAACATAAAAAATGCTGGTAAATTTTCTTTACTTCAAGCCATAAACTTTCGTTTAGCTGGTCTGTTTGTTGGCGTTCACGTAAGGTTTTTGTGGTTTCGTTAACCCGATCATCGTAATAGCTAATACGTAGGCGGCTAATATCATTAATTGCTTGCCAATCTCTTTTAGCAAACGCATGAGGCGCTTTTGCTGTTGTTCTTTGAAACAGCAGGTAATGTTTTTTAAATCCGGTTAATATTAACTCAGCAATTTGGCGTGGTTGCATCAGTACTCCTTAATTGACGCCTTTGGGTGTTTAGTAAAGTGCCGGTGGATACCATTTAATTTGTAAAAGCGGGTCAAAGGAAATTGCACCACTAAACACGCATTAGAGTTTGTACTCTATAGTTGTTAAGGGTATGTTATTTTATGTTTAAAACCAAGCAAATTAAGATGATATTTATTTAAGTTAGTTAGAGTCTGTTTGGTAGGCATCAATCTTTTTTTGTAATTTCTTAATTCGTTTTTCAATTAATTTTTTATCTTTTTTATATTGCTTATCTAAACTTTTTTGCGTTTTTTTAATATCTTTTCTAATTCGTTTTTTATCATCGGCACTTAATATATGATTCAAGCGTTGTTGTTGTTTAAAATCAGCACGGTCTTTTTCTCGTGAAAGTATAGCGAGTTTATGCTGGTTACTGCGCAGCTCTGCCTCTAAGTTAGTAATTATGGTGTCGCGCTCAAGCTCGTTTAACTGCTTAGTGTAGTTTATTTCTTCACCTGTTTGTTTTGGCTCAGTGGCAGTTATTTTATACATGGTTGCATTGTTACTACAGGGCAATTGTGAAAAGGTAGTCCCTTTTGGGGTTACGCATTTGTAATAGGTAGTTTGGGCTAGTGCAACAGAGCTAAAGCATAAAAGGCAGGCAGTAATGATCAGATTAATAACGTTGAACATAATGATGATCCTTTGCGCATTCTGATCGAGTTAAAATGTTTTAATCCTAAAAACTATAACTTAGCTGAGGGGGATAGCAAGTGCAAAGGAGCAATAACAGAAACCAAGCGAGTCAGTTTTAATGGCTCGCTCATATTATTAGGTGCTATTGAGAAAACGTTTTAAGCTTTTTAATACTGTGTACTAAAAACGGAATATCAAGTCCTTGCTCAATAGAAAACCCTTCAGCCGCGGAAATGTTTCTAAAGTTTCCATCACGATCAATCAGCGTAATTCTATCTTTTTTATAAGCAATTACGACACCTTGTGAGTAATTAACGCCAATATTATTGCTTTTACTGTATAAGTTTTCGCCTAGCATAGTTTGCTTAGCAAGCGCATTACAGTTTAAGTATTGGCCAAGGCTAGTAGCAATAATATCACTAGGTTGAATTAAACCATTCACTTTAGAAATAAACTTATCTGAGCTATATAGCGTTGACGTGGTCACTATTTCATTGCTGTTTTGAGACACACTAAATGCAAAAAACTCAGTAGCATCATCACGAACCGTTGCATTTTCAGTCGCTTTAATCACCCTGATTGCACTGTCTTTGTGTGCTTGCTCGTTAATAAAGCTCAGCTCATCAATACCAAATACTTTTACACTTCGACGTTGGCTTTGCCAAACGGGTAAGGTTTGTTGCTCAATAATGTCGGTTTTATAAAATGCAGGCAGGCCATACACCAAACCAAATAGCATGTCGCTCTGATCGGTGGGTTGTAAAAATTGTTGGTTTTTATAAATGCTTTTTTTGCTAGCAACAAATTTTGTTAACTGCTCGTCATTATCAAAAACTAAAATATCAACTTTAGCCGCGTTGTAATCTTCACATTTTGCTAATGGGGTAGGTATTTGGTAATTAATACCTTGGTTATTAATTTTAACATTATGTGCCTGTTCGTAGCTTTCAACATCCAATAAGTCGTTTTTAGCGAGTAAACTTTTGGCTGTAGTAGGGTACGAAAGTGGCAGTACGTTGTCTTGCTTGGTGATATCAAACTTTAAATTTGCATCAGCCCAAATATGAATGCTGTGGCTTAATGCAAAACAAATCACTAAAAAAGAACCTGCATAACGCGCAAATTTAAATTGCTTTAAGCGTGCTAGATGGTGCCAAGTAAAGTTACTAACTGTAAGCTGAAAGCCTAAAATAAGTAATACAATACTTCCTGCTAGCAAGGTAGTGAGCGCCGGTGAATTTGTTAAGCGGTGCCACAACAGCGAAATAATTTCAGGCAGTGCTGAGGCATTTAAGTGATAGCCTAAGTTAAAATACACATAAGCGTCTAAAGTCAGTATTGAAGCACCTATTGTTGCTATCACTGCCGCCATGCCGCGAATATGCTGCGGATAGGGGAACACTAAACTTAAAGGAAAGACCGTCAGCACAAACGCTAAAAAGGCAATAAAGCTGGTGTGGCTTAGCCACGTAACCACCATATAAGCGATACCTATAAAAGTGGTGGGTGGCGAGTCGGCAAATAAATAGCTTAAGCTAATTAAAAGCGCCAAACCAATATTGGCAAATGTAAACCAATGGCCCCAACTTAATAATTGACTTGCTTTCGATGAAAACTGGTTATGCTGCGATAAATTCATAGAGTTTATTTAACCGACTGAGCGAGTGCTTTTGCAAAGTTCTCAGTAACAGCTTGTCTTTTCCCTGTTGGTACATGCTCTTTTAAGATATGCGTGATAGAATTTCCTAAACACATAAGACTTAAATCAACCGGCGCATTGTGTTTTGATAAAACATCAATAAGCTGATCGACGATTTGTTCTACTTCTTCATTAGAGTATTTTGATAAGATTGGCATCAGTTGGTTCAATAAAAATAGTTATATTCCCGTATTTTAACACCAGAGGCGTGAAAAACAAAGATGGCAATAGATGTTAAAAAATTAGTCGTGCACTATGTAGACAAAAAAGATGACGACACCCAAATTCACCTTCGCAACGACGAAATGATGATCAACGACAAAGTTGCTGTATTCATTGAGCAATTACACCACGCCTACAACGGCAAGCCAGGCAAAGGTTTTTGTGCTTTTAGTGGAGAAAAAAACAGCATTGTTGCCTCTACTATGCAAAGCTATCGTAATAATGAGCTTGGCTTTTGGCATATGACCGAGCAGGCATCAACGGTATTAAAAGAAGAGTTAGATAAATACGCCTTTAATGAAACTGGCTACTTAGTATTTTGTCATTATCAGTACGTGGCTACTGATTATATGTTGATTGCCATGATCAACATTAAAGAGCACTACTCCATGACTTCAGAGCTTGATTTAGCCGCATCGCGCCATTTAGATATTTCGCGTATGCAATTGGCTGCACGTATCGATTTAACAGCATGGGATACCCAAGCAGATGATAATCGATATATTTCGTTTATTAAAGGTCGTGCAGGGCGAAAAGTGGCTGACTTCTTTTTAGATTTCTTAGGTTGTGAAGAGGGCATTGATCCTAAGCAACAAAGCCAAGTAATGCTAAGCGCGGTAGAAGACTACTTATCAGAGCAAGAATTTGATAAGTCTGAAAAAGACGATTTACGTAAACAAGTATTTGATTATTGTAACGACTGTGTCACCACAGGCGAAGAGGCTAATGTAAGTGAGCTTTCAGCAACGCTGACCAAAGGCGACGACAACCCGTTTGAGAGCTTTTGTAAAGAGCAAAGCTATGACCTAGAAGAGTCATTCCCAGTCGATAAGAAAACAGTAACGAGTATGGTGAAGTTTTCAGGCTTAGGTGGCGGTGTGAGCATTAGCTTTGAGCGTAAACATTTAGGTGAACGTGTAACTTATAATGAAGCCACTGATACCTTAGTGATCAAGGGCATTCCGCCAAACCTTAAAGACCAACTGCAACGTTTCATGGAACAAGAGCAAGATTAAACTCACGGCGGGCTGCGAGCTACGGGTTTCGGGATCAGGCTCGTAACCCGAACCCCGCAGCCCGCCCCGCTAACTTTCGATTATAATTTTACCCTCTAAAAGCGCAGCGTCTCTTAGCCCTCTTTGTGAACAATTTTCTTAAGATCTAATTGCACTAAGAGAAGAGAATGAGGATTAAATGAGAAGATAAAACAGGTATTAGCAGATAACTGGTAGACGTAGAGCTTGCTCACGTGTGAAGCGAAGCTTCAAATGTTTTAACCTTTAACCTTTAACCTTTAACCTTTAACCCACTCCTCGCAGTCCGAACCCCGTTGCCAGTTACATAAATTCCAAGCAATAAAAAACCGCGTTAAAATCAATTAACGCGGTTTTTTTATGCTTTGAGCTAAACTTAGTGCTTATTCAGCATTAAGTGTTTTAGTCATTGCAGAGCTTGCACGACCAGCAGGTTTTACCGAGCCAGGGCGAAGGCCACTGTCAGGGATTAACTCACGCTTGTCATGTGCCATTGCAACTGATGTATGCTTGATTTCGCTATCAGCTACAGGTGTTGGCTGTGCCATTGGCGCACTTGCATGTCCAGCTGTAATCACTGTTTTAGCGTTTACATTAGCTGAGCTCGCTTGCGACACTTTCTCAGGCTGACTTTCAACTACAGGCGCTTCTTTAGCTTCTACAGGTGTTTCAGTAGCACTAACCGGTGCGGTTTCAGCTTCAATAGCGACTTCTTCAGTTTGCACTTGTTCTTCAGTTTTTACTGGTTCCTCAGTTTTCACTGGTTCTTCAGTTTGCACTTGTTCTTCAGTTTTTACTGGTTCCTCAGTTTTCACTGGTTCTTCAGTTTTCACTGGTTCTTCAGTTTTCACTGGTTCTTCAGTTTTCACTGGTTCTTCAGTTTTTACTGGTTCTTCAGTTTTAACTGGCTCTTCAGCTTTAACTGGCTCTTCAGCTTTCACTGGTTCTTCAGCTTTCACTGGTTCTTCAGTTTTCACTGGCTCTTCAGTTTTTACTGGTTCTTCAGTTTTCGCTAACTCTTCTTCAACAATGTTTTGTTCAACTGCATCAGAGGCATCAACAGCCGTTTTGTGTGCTTTTGCTTTTAGCTCTGCTTCGTATTCAGCTGCAGCTTGATCAGCAACGGGTACAAACGCAGGCGCTTCATCAGACTTTTCTTGCGTGTTTTCACCTTCAGGGCGACGACGACGCTGACCTGATGCACGAAGATGACGTGGTGAACGACGTGAACGAGTGCGTGTTTGCTCTTGTTCTTCATCTTGTGTTACTGCGTTATCGTTTGAATCAACAACAGCTTCTGCTTGTTCTTTAGCAGGTGCAGGTGCTTTTTCAACAACAGGCGTTTGCTTTTCAACAACAGGTGCTTGCTCTTTCACTTGTGGCTTTTCTTCTTTCACCACAGGTTGCTCAACAGCTTGTTCTATTGTTTGAACTTGCTCAGCACTTTCGTCTTGTACGCGAACTTTTTTGCGTAAATTACGACGTTGACGACGTACCTTAGGCTTTTGCTCTTTTGGCTCAGCATTCTTATCAGATTTAGGCGCAGTATCCGCTTTTTGAGTTGCCTCTGCTTTTACTTGCGTTTTATCTTCTGTTTTATGCTCAGGACGTTTACGCGTATTTGAATTACGACGGCGCTTATTGCGGTTTTCATTCTTTTCTTGCGTATCGCTTACAGGTGCTGATTCATTTTTAGTTTCAGACTCTGTATTACGTTCGTTGCGTGGTTTATTACGTGGGTTATTATTGCGACGACGTTGGTTGTTACGACGACGATTATCATTACCACGGTTGTTATTGGTACGCTCTTGAGATTTTTTATCTGTAGACTCTTGTGTTGTTTGTTCACTTTCGCTTGCAAATAACGACTTAATCCATTTGCCAAGTGCAGTAAATAGGCCAATTTCAGCTTTTGCTTCTACTACTGGCGCAGCTTTTGCTGCTGCTTGTGGAGCAGGGCTAGAAGGCATAACGACACCTTTAAGCTTCGGCTCTTCACGTACAGGTGCTGCTGGCGATTTAGACATTTCAAATGCTTCAGGCTCAGGCGCAACAACTTGCTCATAACTTACTGTTTCAAGTGTTTCGTCTTTACGTAAACGCATAACTTCGTAATGTGGTGTTTCCATGTGTTGATTAGGAATAATCACTACATCACATTTATGATGCTTTTCAATGCGGTGAACGCTACGACGTTGCTCATTTAATAAATAAGCGGCAACGGCAACAGGCACTTGTGCGTTTACTTGTGCAGTGTTGTCTTTAATTGCTTCTTCTTCAATCAAGCGTAAAATTGATAGTGCAATTGACTCGTTTGAACGAATAGTACCTTGGCCGCTACAACGTGGACAAACACCTTGGCTTGCTTCACCTAGTGAAGGGCGTAATCGCTGACGCGACATTTCAAGTAAACCAAAGCGCGAAATTTTGCCAATTTGTACACGGGCACGGTCTGGGCGAGCAGCATCTTTTAAGCGGTTTTCTACTTCACGTTGATGACGTGGAGGTGTCATATCAATAAAGTCGATAACAATTAAACCACCTAAGTCACGTAAACGAAGTTGACGTGCAATTTCATCCGCTGCTTCTAGGTTGGTGTTAAGTGCTGTTTCTTCAATATCACCGCCTTTTGTTGCTTTAGACGAGTTAATATCGATAGACGTAAGTGCTTCAGTAGGGTCAATAACAATTGAACCGCCTGACGGTAAACGCACTTCACGTTGGAACGCAGACTCAATTTGGCTTTCAATTTGGTAATGCGTAAATAATGGTGTGTCACCTTGATAAAGCTTAACGCGGCTCATAAAGTCAGGACGAAAACGCTCAATGTGCGCTTTAGCTTCTTCAAAAACACGTGGCTTATCAATTAAAATTTCACCAATGTCACGACGTAAATAATCGCGAATAGCGCGGAAAATCACGTTACTTTCTTGGTGAATTAAGAATGGTGCTTTAGCACTGTCTGCCGCTTGTTGAATGGCTTCCCAGTGGACTAATAATGCTTTTAAATCGTAGTTTAGTTCTTCAAACGATTTACCTACACCCGCAGTACGTACAATTAAGCCCATACCTTTAGGCAGTTCTAAGCGGCTTAGCGACTCTTTAAGTTCAGTACGCTCATCACCTTCGATACGACGAGAAATACCGCCAGCACGAGGGTTGTTAGGCATAAGCACTAAGTAGCTGCCGGCAACACTGATAAAGGTAGTTAATGCTGCACCCTTTTGGCCGCGCTCTTCTTTATCAACTTGTACGATTACTTCTTGACCTTCTTTGATCACGTCGCGAATATTCGGACGACCATGGAAGGTGTAACCTTGCGGGAAGTAAGTACGAGCAATTTCTTTTAATGGAAGGAAACCATGACGATCAGCACCGTAGTCAACAAATGCTGCTTCTAAAGATGGTTCAATGCGTGTGATTTTGCCTTTATAAATATTGGCTTTTTTCTGTTCGTGACCTGGGCTTTCTATATCTAAATCATATAGGCGCTGGCCGTCAACCAGTGCTACGCGCATTTCTTCTTGCTGCGTTGCATTGATTAGCATACGTTTCATAATGTTACTCTACTAGTTTATGTCGCTGACATGACGATGTTTTTCTCGCCTGTTCAGGTGTTCCTATTTTTAGAATGTGCAGCCTCACGACTGGGTCTTTAACGGAACGGCTCTGTATTTTGGTACGCAGTATTTTAAATGCCGGCAAACAATAGGGTGTTATCACGCTATTAAATTCTAAAAGGATTCAAATGTGTCGGCTATTTAGCTCAATACACGTTTTATCCAGAAGTTGGCCTGTCATATCAATCTTATTAAATGCATTCATATTAGGTGCGTAGGGCTCTTTAGGTTCAAACCATAGTTTCGTTTTTAAAACTACCGTTATCTATTTTATGAGCAAAAATCGCTACCGATGTTAATGAACGCTTATTTATTAGATTTTTTTAGTTCTAAATAAGCTGCTGTACGGTACTACTACAATATTTGAGCGAATTCTGAACGGCGTGTTTTACGCCGTCACTATCAGACAAATTATCTGTTCATTGCTTTTACTATCACATTAAAAATCAATTCATGTTCAAACTTAACCAGCAATATATTACGCGCATTGCCGTTAGTTGTGCGCACGTGTTAACTGGGTATGTATAAAAGCTTTGGAAAACTTAACTCGGATCTGTATGATCGGTTACCCAGAATGTGCATCACGAATGTTTTGTTGTGTTAAAAAGCACCGTTGTTATTTGCAAATACTAAATATTTGCGCTGCTGATTATCCCACTATTATAACCGTGTTAGCAACTAAATTATTTTACTTAAATCAGTGATTAGGCAATGTCAGAAAAAACCGGCTTACAAGTAACTTTTGTCACTATCAACGAAGACCACTTAGGTCAGCGTATTGATAACTTTCTTATTACCCATTTAAAAGGGGTGCCTAAAAGCGCAGTTTACAAAATTCTTCGTAAGGGTGAGGTGCGTGTAAATAAAAAACGTATTAAGCCTGTTTATAAATTGCAGCTAGACGACGTTATTCGTATACCGCCAATTAGAGTGTCAGAGCGTGAAGAGTTTGTACCGTCAAAACTCGATAAAGTAACGCGCCTCGAAGACGATATATTATTTGAAGATAAATACCTGATTGTTATTAATAAGCCCTCAGGCATGGCTGTTCATGGCGGTAGTGGCTTAAGCTACGGGCTTATTGAAGCATTACGCGTTTTACGCCCAGAAGAGCGTAGCCTTGAGCTTGTGCATCGGTTAGACCGCGATACCTCAGGTTGTTTACTTATTGCTAAGCGTCGCTCAGTGCTGACCGCTTTGCATGAGCAATTACGCGAAAAAACCATGGAAAAAAATTACTGGGCATTGGTAGAAGGCCAATGGGACTCGAAAACGAAAAATGTAACGGAAGGTTTGCGTAAAAATACCCTTAAATCGGGTGAGCGCGTAGTACGTGTTGATAACACGGAAGGCAAACCGTCGCATACCCGTTTTAAAGTGCTTGAGCGTTATAACGATTGTTCATTAGTACAAGCATCCCCTGTAACTGGTCGTACTCACCAAATTCGTGTGCACACTCAGTGCCAAGGTCATGCCATTGCCTGTGATGACAAATACGGCGACCAAGGATTTGACGAGTCAATGCGTAAACGTGGTTTAAACCGCTTATTTTTACACGCCCATGATTTAAGCTTCTATCATCCGAAAAACGAAACCACTATGCGAGTAGAAGCACCGCTGGATAAAGCACTATCAAGCTGTTTGGTTAAACTTAGAGCAGCAAAAGCGTGAATTTAACGCCGATTAAAAAATATAAGCTAGTGATTTTTGATTGGGATGGCACCATCATGGATTCAATTAGCAAAATCGTTAATTGCATTCGCAAAAGTGCCCAATCACTTAATATTGAGCCGCCAAGCGATACCGCCAGTAAAAATATTATTGGTTTATCGCTTGAAAACGCAATCGCAACCTTGTTTCCTAACTACAGTGAACATCACGAAGCGCTTATTGCAGGGTATAAACAGCAATATGCACTTGATACCACCCCAACACCGGTGTTTGATCACGTTGCACAGGTACTCACTGCGTTAAAAAATCAAGGCGTAATATTGGCGGTTGCCACAGGTAAAAGCCGAATAGGGCTGGAACGCCTTCTAGATGAAAGCCAGTTGCGTCACTTTTTTAGTGCTACGCGAACCAGTGACGACGCTAAATCAAAACCCGCTCCCGATATGCTTTATCAATTGCTTGAAGAGCTAGGGATAAATGTTGATGAAGCGCTAATGATAGGCGACACGCAAATAGATATGGCAATGGCAAAAGCCGCTGGCATGGATAGAATAGGGGTAACCATGGGTGTGCACAACGCTGCGCAACTTAATGAATTAACTCCGATTGCAACCGCTAACAACTATCAGCAGTTGCAAAATATATTACTCGGCTAATCAGTTAATTTGCGCTGCTAATACATCAACACCAAACTCAGCCAATAATTGGCTGAGTTTAATCAGTGGTAAACCAATTAAGCTGTTTGGATCATCACCACTGAGTCTTTCAAATAAACAAATACCCAAGCCTTCACTTTTAAAACTTCCTGCACAGTTATAAGGTTGCTCTGCATCGCAATAAGCACTTATTTGCGCCGTTGTTAACGTTTTAAAGGTTACATTGAATGGCTCAACAATGGTTTTGCATTGCTTAGTATGAATATCGAACACACACAAGCCCGTTAAAAAAGTGACTGTTTGCCCGCTAAATAAGCTCAATTGCTTGATAGCGTTTTCTTTATTGTGCGGCTTACCTAATATTTGACCATCAAATACAGCAACCTGATCGGAGCCAATTGCGAGGCCTTGGTCAAAATGATCGACGGCTGCAGCGGCTTTTAATTCGCTGAGGCGCTTAACAAGCATGGTTGGTGTTTCGTTTTTATGCGGCGTTTCGTCAACATCGGGCGAAAACGTTTCAAACGGCAGATTAAATTTTTGTAATAAAGACTGCCTAAATGGCGAGCTTGAGGCTAATATAAGGGAGTGCTTCATGGCATGTTTTCCTAGCGTAAATCAGATTGAGTTAGGATAAATCAGATCCGTGAGTAAAACACGTGAAAAACAACGTAAAATTGGTTTTTTACTTTGACTAACTTACTAACTATCTATATGATGCAGCCCCTATGCAAAAGGTGAAAATTCCCATCACCCTTCATCCGGGCAAAGCAGCTCAGCATCGTTTAAAGTATGACGGCGTTGTACCGCTTGAGAAACTTCCTCGTTTACGAGGGGTTATCCAGGAAGAAGTAGGTGAAATAGCGGTAAAAATTCATTGCAAAAACGATGAGCAAGGTTTAGTTGTGATTAGTGGCAATTTGTCAACACACGTAACTGTAACTTGTCAACGTTGTAATGGTGATTTAGGGTTGGATTTGGATCAAGACTTTGTGTATTCGCCAGTCGGTTTGGATGCAGAGTCAGATGATCTTCCAGAAAGCTACGACGAAGTAGCACTTGATGAAAATGGTGAAATAGACGTATTTGAGTTAATCGAAGACGAACTTATTTTAGCAGTGCCATTAGTGCCTACCCACAACGAAGCTTCATGCAGTTATACAGCAGAGCCTGCCAGCTTTGGTGTTTTAAAGGCGGAAGATGATAAACCAAATCCATTTGATATTTTGAAACAACTTAAGAAAGATTCTTAGGAGAAGACTATGGCTGTACAAAAAAGCAAAAAGTCTCGTGCAAGACGCGGCATGCGCCGTTCACACGATGCGATCAGTGGTCCAACTTTAACTGTAGACCAAACATCTGGTGAGACTCATCGTCGTCACCATGTGACTGCAGATGGTTACTACAAAGGCGTTCAAGTAATTTCTAACTAAGAGATTGCTTATATGCTGACTAATCTAACCATAGCGTTAGATATGATGGGGGGCGATTATGGCCCCCGTTCATCTATCCCCGCAGCCGTTCGTGCGGTAAATGCTAATGCCAACTTAAAACTCATTTTATGTGGCAACGAGCAAGTAATAGCTAAACAACTAGAATCACTTGATTCACTTTCTCATCCCAGATTAATTATTCGCCATTGTAACGATGTTGTTACCAATGCCTGCGAACCCGCTGTTGCTGTACGCTCAAAAAAAGATTCCTCCATGCGAGTTGCCCTTGATTTAGTTAAATCGGGTGAAGCGCAAGCCTGTGTTAGCTCTGGCAATACAGGAGCGCTATTTTTTATGGCGCATTACGTATTAAAAATGCTTCCAGGGGTGAAACGTCCCGCACTTATCTCTGCTGTACCTACTGAACGTAAAAATCCCGTTTACTTACTCGACTTAGGCGCTAATGTGCATTGTGATGCGCAAATGCTGTATCAGTTCGGCATTATGGGCTCTGTGGTTGCAGGCCAAGCACTTGGCTGCGATAACCCTAAAGTGAGTTTATTAAATATTGGTGCTGAAGATATAAAAGGCCATGAAGAAATTAAGCAAGCCGCACAATTAATGCAACAAAGCGAGCTGATTAATTATATTGGTTACAGTGAAGGCAGCGATATTTTTTCTGGCAAAGCCGATGTTATTGTCTGTGAAGGCTTTGTTGGTAATGTTGCACTTAAAACCTGTGAAGGCATTGCTAAACTTATCATGAAAAAGTTTACCCGTGCCCTCGAAAAGCACGTCGTTTACAAGTGTATGGCGTTTATGTTGGCGCCAATCATAAAAAAACTCTATAAAAGAGTGAACCCCGACCAGTATAACGGCGCTTCTCTGGTAGGATTGCGCGGTATTGTTGTTAAAAGCCATGGAAATGCCTCAGCTAAAGCATTTCATGCCGCAATCGACGAAGCAGTGAAAGAAGTAGAACGTCAGCTTCCAGATAAAATAGCTGCTATTTTCGAAAAAACACATTCTAAAGACACGGCGGTTGAATAACAGTTAACGTGCCGTGTTACACATTATTTATTTTGTTTAATTATAAGAGCAAATTATGGCACAAAAAATTGCACTTCTTTTTCCAGGTCAAGGCTCGCAAACTGTGGGTATGTTACAAGAGCTACTAGCGAGTTCTGACATAGTAAAAGCTACATTTGCAGAAGCTTCAAGCGCACTTGGTTACGACCTAGCAGACCTTGTACTTAACGGTCCAGAAGAAAAACTAAATCAAACACACCGTACTCAGCCTGCATTATTAACTGCAAGCGTTGCTATTTATCGTCATTGGTTAGCTGCAAACCCAGATGCAGATGTCGTTATGGCAGGTCACAGCCTGGGTGAGTATTCAGCTTTAGTATGTAGCGATGTGATCAGTTTAAGCGAAGCCGTAAAATTGGTTGAAAATCGCGGTTTATATATGCAAGAAGCCGTACCTGCTGGTGTAGGTTCTATGGCTGCTATTATTGGTTTAGGCGACGATGAAATTAAAACCGCTTGTGCTGCATCTGCACAAGGTGAAGTGGTTTCTCCAGTAAACTATAACTCGCCAGGGCAAGTGGTTATTGCCGGTCATAAAGATGCAGTTGATAGAGCCTCTGTTGCTTGTAAAGAAGCCGGAGCAAAACGTGCACTGCCATTATCGGTAAGTGTACCGTCACATTGTGAACTAATGAAACCAGCCGCAGAAAAATTAGCCGCCGATTTAGCCGCTTTAACATTTAATACACCTAAGTGTGATGTAATTAATAATGTTGATGTAAAGGCTGAAGGTTCAGCAGATGCAATTAAAGAGGCATTAGTGCGTCAGCTATATAGCCCAGTACGTTGGACCGAAACGGTACAAGCACTGGTTGCACAAGGTGTAACGCAAAGTTATGAATTTGGTCCTGGTAAAGTACTAACCGGGCTTGCAAAACGTATTGATAAAGCGATGGTGTGTGGTTCAGTTAACGACCTTGCATCAATCGATTCAGCTAAATAAGAGTATATAAAATGAGTAATTTATTTTCTTTAGAGGGCAAAGTTGTCCTGATCACTGGCGCTAGCCGTGGTATTGGTAAGGCCATTGCAAACACATTAGTAGCACAAGGTGCAAAAGTAGCGGGCACAGCAACAAGCGAGTCGGGTGCAGCCAAAATTAGTGACTACTTAGGTGATAACGGTAAGGGCTATGCGTTAAACGTAACTGATCCTGCATCGATTGAGGCGACATTAGCGGCAATTAAAGCCGATTTAGGTGATATTGATGTATTAGTAAATAATGCAGGTATTACGCGCGATAACTTATTAATGCGCATGAAAGAAAATGAGTGGGACGATATTATCGATACCAACTTAAGTTCTATCTTCCGTTTATCTAAGGCTGTACTTCGCCCTATGATGAAGAAAAAGAACGGCCGTATCATCAATATCGGCTCTGTAGTGGGTACTATGGGTAATGCGGGTCAAGCCAACTATGCAGCAGCTAAAGCGGGTGTTATCGGTTTTTCTAAGTCACTAGCGCGTGAAGTAGCTTCTCGTGGTATTACTGTAAACGTGGTAGCACCTGGTTTTATTCAAACAGATATGACCGATGATTTGACAGATGAGCAAAAAGCAGCAACGCTTGCAAACGTACCTGCGGGTCGTTTAGGTCAGCCAGATGAGATTGCAGCTGCAGTATGTTATTTAGCATCTGACGCCGCTGCGTATGTATCAGGTGAAACTTTGCATGTAAATGGTGCGATGTACATGGTTTAAGTTCGCAATGCGAATTAAATAAACTATAAATTGCATGCGGGTTTGCTAAAAAATATTGAATTTTTCGCAAACTTGCTTTAAACATACTTGAAATCGCTGTGAAAATAAGCGATAAAAGATAAAATAAACACTCAAGAGGTTTGACCAGCAAATTATTTATGGTCAAAAGATTGAATCAGAGAATTATCGGACGTAAACTACGCCGCAATCTGAAAATAACGCATTGGCGTTTTTAATAAAGGAAAGAAGAATGAGCGATATCCAAGAACGCGTAAAGAAAATTATCATCGAACAGCTAGGTGTTAAAGAAGAAGAAGTTAAAAACGAAGCTTCATTCGTTGATGACCTAGGTGCAGACTCTCTTGATACTGTTGAATTAGTAATGGCTCTTGAAGAAGAGTTCGACACTGAGATCCCAGATGAAGAAGCTGAAAAGATCACTACAGTACAATCTGCAATCGATTACGTTACAGCTCACGCTGAGTAATTAATCGCAAATTAAGGGCAGCATTCGCTGCCTTTAATCTTTATATCCAAACCACCTCAAAGTACATGATTCAATTCCAAACCCTCACTCATCATCAGCAATTAAATTGTTATTGCTCAGCGTTGGTTATTGGTTTGAGACTCGCACTTTGAGGTAGCTTGGGTATGATCATCCCCCATACTAATAACATAACTAGCAACAGCGTTAACGCTGAAATAAACTGAGCTAAGTTAATTGGTATAATAATAATTCCTTATTGGAGGCAAACCGTGGCTAAACGTCGTGTCGTCGTAACTGGCTTAGGAATGTTGACGCCGCTAGGCAATGATGTTCAATCAACCTGGCAAGGCTTATTAGATGCTAAAAGTGGTATTCAAAATATTACCCACTTTGATACATCAAAATTTGGTACTCACTTCGCTGGTTTAATCAATGATTTTGATGCATCGGCTTATATGTCACCAAAAGATGCTAAAAAAATGGATTTATTTATCCAGTATGGCATTGCAGCGGGTGTTCAAGCTTTTCAAGATTCTGGCCTCGAAGTCACTGAACAAAACGCAACACGCATAGGTGTAGCGGTGGGTTCAGGCATTGGTGGCTTAACCCTCATTGAAGAAAACCACATAAAATTATTAAACAGCGGCCCACGTAAGTTATCGCCGTTTTATGTGCCGTCTACCATTATTAATATGATCTCGGGTCATTTATCTATAATGCACGGCTTACGTGGTCCTAATATTTCAATTGTAACGGCATGTACTACAGGCCTGCACAACATTGGCCATGCCGCTCGTATGATTGCCTACGGCGATGCCGATGCAATGGTTGCCGGTGGCGCAGAAAAAGCCTGTACACCAATTGGAATGGGTGGTTTTAATGCCGCACGTGCGCTTTCAACGCGTAATGACGATCCACAAGCAGCGTCTCGCCCGTGGGATAAAGACCGTGATGGTTTTGTACTTTCTGATGGTGCCGGTGTGGTGGTTGTTGAAGAATACGAACACGCGAAAGCACGTGGCGCTAAAATTTATGCAGAACTTGTTGGTTTTGGTATGAGTGGTGATGCGTACCACATGACCTCACCACCAGAAGATGGCGCAGGTGCAGCTCTGGCTATGGAAAACGCATTAAATGATGCGCAAGTAAATGCAGAGCAAGTTGGCTACATCAATGCACATGGTACGTCTACTCATGCGGGCGACAAAGCCGAAACGTCAGCGGTTAAAACTATTTTTGGTGATTCAGCTAAGGATGTAATGGTAAGTTCATCTAAATCTATGATGGGTCACTTACTTGGAGCTGCGGGCTCTGTTGAGTCGATAGTATCTATTTTATCGTTGACCGAGCAAAAAGTGACGCCAACGATTAACTTAGATAATCCAGACGAAGGCTGTGATTTAGATTACGTACCGCATACAGCACGTGACGCTAAACTTGATTACGCTTTGTGTAACTCATTTGGGTTTGGTGGTACTAATGGCTCGTTACTGTTTAAAAAGGTATAATCTTTTTTAACAACGAACGACAATAAGAACCCAGTTGTTTAACTGGGTTTTTTTATGTGTAAAAAAATATGCAAACAATAATAACAGCAAGTGAAACCAGTAATATAAGCACCCGTGATAGGGGCTTAAATTATGGCGATGGCTTTTTTACTACTGCAATGGTTACTGATGGACAAGTTGAGCATTGGGCTTATCATAAAGCACGTTTAATTGAATGTGCGCAGCGTTTGGGCTTTCCTGCACTTGAGTTTAATGCACTAGAGTCGCACATTACTCAGCTAATAGCATCACATCCTCAAGCGGTCCTTAAAGTCGTGATAACACGAGGCGAGGGCGGGCGAGGCTATGCGCCACCAAGTGAATGTAATTTAAACATTATTGTGAGTGTTTTAGCTTATCCAGATCATTACAACAGCTTAACAGATTCGGGAATTAGCTTAGCTATTAGCCCGATTAAGCTGGCCGTTCAACCTCATTTAGCTGGACTTAAAACTTTAAATAGACTTGAACAAGTACTGATCAAAAATGCCCTACAAACTCAGCACAGCGATGATGCGTTAGTGCTTGATTACAACAACAATGTAATTGAAACTTCAGCGGCTAATATTTTTGCAATAAAAAATAATAAGGTATTTAGCCCAAGGCTAGATGAATGCGGTATTAAAGGTGTTTTTCTACAATCTTTATGTGATAAATTAGCCGTTGAATTTAAAACTGTCAGCGTTGATGACCTTACCCAAGCAGACGCCGTATTTTTATGTAACAGCTTAATGAAAATTGTGCCCGTAAAAAGCCTAGACGAGCACTATTTTGATATTGTGCACAGCCAATCATTACTAAACGAGTTATTAGCCAAGGAGGCTTAGTGTTAAAAGTTATATTATCAGTATTACTACTGGCTTTTTTTAGCTCTGTGATTGGCTACCAGCAATTACAAGCAACCATTCAAACGCCATTAAAATTAGATACTAATACTCAATTTAAAGTTGAAAAAGGCACCGGTTTTAATAAGTTATGTCGCCAATGGCAACAGCAGCAGTGGCTTGAAGATTGCTGGCGGTTTCAAATATTAGCTAAACTCGACCCGACCTTGACTGACCTAAAAGCAGGTTTGTACGAGCTAAGCGCAGATAGCGTAATAAACAACATAAAAAAAATAAACCAGGGTGAGCAAATTAGTTTTAGTTTTACCATTATTGAAGGTCAAGCACTTAGAGATGTATTAAATACGGTAAAAATTGCTCCACATTTACAAAACGATTTAAAGCTCGAACAGCTTGGCGAGCAAATAATCGGCAAGCAAACTCACCTTGAAGGGTGGTTGTTTCCCGATACTTATCATTATCATAGTAACGACAGCGCGAGTAGTTTATTAAAACGCGCTGCGCAAAAAATGCAGCAAACATTGGCAGATGCATGGCAGCAACGGGCAAGTGATTTACCTTACAATACTGCCTATGAAGCCCTGATAATGGCTTCTATTATCGAAAAAGAAACCGCGCTTGCCAGTGAGCGCCCGTTAATTGCTTCGGCGTTTATTAATCGCTTAAATACGAATATGCGCTTACAAACCGACCCAACTGTAATATATGGACTAGGCGAAGATTTTGACGGCGATATCAAACGTAAAGACCTAAGAAATTACACGCCGTATAATACTTATCGTATTAACGGATTACCGCCCACACCGATTGCCATGCCCTCCAAAGAAGCTATTTTAGCGGCGGTAAACCCGCCCAAAAGCGAGTATGTTTACTTTGTAGCAAAAGGCGATGGTAGCCATCAGTTTTCAACCACATTAAAACAACATAATGCGGCGGTTAACCAGTATATTTTAAATAAAAAGAATTAGTGTTTATGAAACCAAAATTTATAGTTATAGAAGGCCTAGAGGGCGCGGGTAAATCTACCGCCATTGCCCTGTGCCAAGACTTTTTAAATCATCACCATGTTGATTTTATTAATGTACGCGAACCCGGTGGAACACCACTGGCTGAATCGTTACGTACTTTAGTAAAAGCAGAACACCAAGAAGAAATAGCTTTTGAAACTGAGCTGCTAATTATGTATGCCGCGCGTTCACAACTAATGCATAATGTGATCAACCCAGCGCTTGAACAAGGCCAGTGGGTATTGGCTGATCGTCACGATTTATCGTCACAGGCGTATCAAGGCGGTGGGCGAGGAATTAGTGCAAACACGTTAGCGTCGCTATCGTCTATGGTGTTAAAAGGTTTAAAACCCGATTTAACTATTTACTTAGATATAGACCCTGTTATTGGCCTTGAACGTGCAAAAGGCCGGGGTGAGCTAGATAGAATTGAGCAAGAAGCCATTGAGTTTTTTCAGCGGACCCGTATGCGTTACATTGAGCTTGCAAATGATGATGACAGCATAAAAACAGTTGATGCCAACCAAAGCATCGATAAAGTACATCGTGATATTACCAATGTACTACGCACATTTTTTTCAGGGTTAAAATAATATGGCATTGCCGTGGCTTAATGAGGTAGAGCAACGCTTAACTCAAAGCTATAAAGCGAAGCGTTTTCACCATGCGCAGCTGTTGTGTGGGCCCATTGGGGTTGGCAAGTTTGAACTAAGTGAGCAGCTCGCAAACAGTTTGTTATGCCAAAATACGCAAGCACAGTTAAGTAGCCCCACTAGCGTACTAAGCCCTTGTGGGCACTGTAAAAGTTGTTCATTAAACTTAGCGGGTACACACCCAGACAAGCGCATTACCCAAGTAGAAGGGCAAAGCATAGGTGTTGATGATATTCGCGGCATAAGCGATTTTATGCACCAGTCCGCGGCTCAAAATGGCAATAAAGTAGCGATTATTCAAAACTGCGAAAAAATGACCACCGCAGCCGCTAATGCGTTATTAAAAACCCTTGAAGAGCCAAGTAATAGTCGGTTTTTAATCCTGACAACCAGCCAAGTGGCGCAATTACCTGCCACTATTTTAAGCCGCTGTGCTAAAACCGAGGTAAAAGTAACCAATAACCAATTAGCACAACAATGGTTAAGTAGTTTGGATGTGCCTAACTATACCTGGTTGTCGTTATTTTATAGTCAACCATTGCAAGTAAAGCAGTGGCAACAGCAAAATCAGCTAGAAAATATTGATACGCTTTATAAATTTGCAACTGAGTTTAAACAAAGCCATAATTTCAATGCGTTAGTCGATATAATAAATAAACAGCCCGAGCTTGTTCGTATTTTTACTTTATTTTTAAGTGAGCAGCTCAAACAACAGCTTTTAAATGGCATGAGTTTTGACTCTTATCAAGTAGCTCAGCAAGCACTGAATGATTTTTTACAGAATAACATACAAATACTTGGGTTAAATTTACCGCTTGCGGTATCACGACTAGCGTATACATTACGTAACCAATAAAAAGGACTAGATATGCAAGAGCTATTAGTAGATATAGACGACCTTGATGAACTATATCGCTGTTACATGCCTTTTTTAAAAAAAGGTGGGTTATTTGTACGCACCAATATGCGTTATGAACCTGGGTATTCACTTGCCTTACGCGTTACCTTACCTGACGCGCTAGAAGATGACGTGGTAACCGGAAAGGTTACGTGGGTCACTCCACAAGGCGCTCAGAGCTCAAATCCACCGGGGATCGGCATTAGCTTTTTAGATGATAAAACCAATCTAAACGCGAAGATCGAAAAACTGCTGGGGACTATGTTAAACTCCGGCAATCCAACTTATACCATGTAGTAAAAACAGGCCTTATTTTGATTGTAGATTCTCATTGCCATTTAGACCGCCTTGATTTTGATAAACTTGATTTAAACCTAGACCAAGTACTTGATAATGCACGCGCTAAAAAAGTAGAGCACTTTTTATGTGTCAGTGTCACACTTGATCAGTTTCCCAATATGCTAGAGCAAATTAAGCATTACGATGACGTGTCTGCGTCATGTGGCGTGCATCCACTGGATCAAAAAGACGCACTCAACAAACAGCAATTAATTGATTTAGCCTCACACGACAAAGTAGTAGCCATAGGTGAAACTGGGCTTGATTATTACTATGCAAAAGATACTCATGCAGTGCAACAAGCGAGTTTTGTTGGCCATATTGAGGTAGCTAATGAATTACAAAAGCCACTTATTATTCATACCCGTGATGCGCGTGCCGATACCATTAATTTAATGCGTGAGCACAAAGCAGAAAATTGCGGTGGGGTACTTCACTGTTTCACCGAAGATTGGGATATGGCCAAAAAAGCCATTGATATGGGTTTTTATATTTCTATTTCAGGCATTGTGACTTTTAAAAATGCGGTAGAGCTTAAAGAAGTAGTAAAACAAATTCCACTCGATCGACTGCTTATTGAAACCGACTCGCCTTACTTAGCGCCAGTACCATATCGTGGTAAAACTAATCAGCCAGCGTATGTTGAAGACGTGGCTTATTACATTAGTGAACTCAAAGGCATTAGCTTTAACGAGTTGGCAAAAGCCACTACTGATAACTTTTACTCTTTATTTAAATTAGCAGCTAAAGGCTAACCTCATGACGATTCTCTCGGTGCAACACCCGCTGTTAATTATGGGGCCCATGGTGCGCCGAGCAGAAAAAGCTGCAGTTTGTATTCAGTTTGCTACTTCAAAGCCAGTAAATTGCCGTGTAGAGCTAATTGGCTACGAGTGCTATAGCGAACAAGACACCATAAGGCTAGGTGAATATTTATTCTTACAGTTTGTGGTAATTAAACCTATAAACAGTCAGTTCGCGCGCGATACATTATTATCATACCAACTATTTTTTGATGACACCCCTGTTGATTTATCAGCATTTAGCTTTAACAGTCAGCCATTACCTGAATTTGTGATCCCCAAAAAACTAACGCAAATATTACATGGCTCGTGCCGCAATGCGCATCATCCTGCAAAAGACAGCCTAGTAAGTTCAAGCCATTGGCAAGCCGTTCAGCGAAGTAATGAACAGCAGGGGGCACAGTTATTATTGCTTTCGGGCGATCAAATTTATGCTGACGATGTAGCTGGCCCCATGTTATTAGCGATACATCAGCTAATTAAGCACTTGGGTATTTATAAAGAGCAGCCACTTGATTTAGATTTACCCGCTGAAATTGCAGAACAGTTGTATGGTCGCCATTACTTGTTGCCAACTACCTCATGGAAAAACCGCTCAAAACTAGGTATTGGCTATTGGTTAAAAAAGGACGAACCGCATTTTTCTAGTGTAAAAGCGTATAATCATCTGATTCATTTTGAAGAGTTCGTAGCACTGTATTTACTCAATTTTAGTAGCCAAGCATGGCAATACATTGACCTAAATAACTTAAGTTACTCAGGTGGTAACGGAAAAAATCAAGCGCTATTTAATGCAGAAAAAACCGCATTAATCGACTATGCACAAGGTTTAGCAGAGGTAGAGCGATTGTTTGCCAATGTATCTACCTTAATGATGTTTGATGACCATGATGTAACCGACGATTGGAACCTCACCGCAGGGTGGGAGCAAGCCATTAATCAAAACCCCAGCAGCAAGCGTATTGTAAATAATGGCTTAGCGAGCTATTGGTTGTTTCAGGGAATGGGCAACGACGCACTTCAAAAAACCGGATCGTTACTGAGCCCTTTTAACGATTGTTTAGCCGGTGATATGCAGTGGCAATTTAAAGCGTTTGATAAACACCTTAACGATTTTAACCATTGGCATTACGAGCTAATGACCATTCCTAAAGTGGTGGTGCTCGATACCCGTACTCACCGTTGGCGTAATGAGCAAAACTTTAATGAACCCTCAGGCTTACTTGATTGGGAACGTCTCACAGAGCTAGAAGAAAGCCTATTAAGCCATGACCAAGTAATTATTGTATCGCCTGCTCCCGTGTTTGGGGTTAAATCGATAGAGGCAATTCAAGCGGTGTTTAATATGTGTGGGCAACCACTGATGGTTGATGTAGAAAACTGGATGGCGCACGAAGGCTCAGCCAAAAAGTTACTCAACACCTTTAGGCGCACCGACACCCCAAACGAAACGCTGATTTTATCGGGCGATGTACACTATTCGTTTTGTTTTTCAGTGCAAAAGCGTTTTGGCTATCATCCCAACAGAATTTGGCAACTGACAGCCAGTGGCATTAAAAATGAGTTTCCACGCAAGCTAATAAATATACTCGACAAGCTCGACTCTATTTTATACGGCCCCAAAAGCCCACTTAACTTTTTTACCAAACGTTGGCATATGGAAGTAGACAAGCACCAAACCAAAGGCAAAGGGCAAAAGTACTTAGTAAGCGATTCTGCCATTAGTTTGGTTACGCTTGAAGCGGGTAATTTAGCCAGGTATCAGCTAATCCACGGCGACGGCCACACCACCGAATTTGATTTAGAAGAGAAGTAAATTAGAACTTGTAGCAGCGACTTTATGTCGCGTCATTTTTTAATGTCGTTAGCGACGGGCGACGGGCGACGGGCGATGAGCGACGAGTTTCGAGTTACGGGGTAAATATCTAAAAGCGCAGCGTCTCTTAACTCTCTTTGTTAATAATTTCTTTGCGCGGCATAAAGCCCCGCCTACAATAAACCGCTATGTTACCCTTATTCGTAGGCGGGAGTTTACCTCGCGCATGTTTAAAGTATGAGGGTATTAGGCTCGTAACCCGCTCCCCGCAGCCCGTTAACTTTCATTTCGCCGTTTTTTAATCCGCTTTGGTGCCGGTAACTTATTGGTTAATATCGCTAAACATAACACCACTATAAACAGCATTGAGTTTGCGCCGGCTTGTAAGGAGTAATCAACCGACGAATGTAGCATCATGGCTACTATGGCCGTAGCACAACCAAACGCCCCCCCCTGATAAAGCGCCGTCTTACGCGTTCGCATAGTATCAATACATAACCACAAACAATAAAGCACTAGCAGTCCTAATAACGCTGTGGCAGGAATACCTAGCTCAACTGCAAATTGTACATAATCGTTATGCGCGTTGTCGTAGTAGCCAGAGTAGGGCTCAGATTGATACGCAGGAAACGCAGTATAAAAAGTACCGCCACCAGAGCCCAATAATGGGTTATCTAAAATCAGTGGAATTGAGTCACGTACAACTTCATCTCGTGTTTCTGATTGCAAGCTGGTTTCGCTAATACGTTGTTTTACTTTTTCTACATCGAAAATAGCACCAATAATAATTAAATCGATAATAAAAAAGCTCACAATCAGCAATTTAAAGGCTTTAGGCTTTTGCTTATAAACAAAAAGCGCCAATAAGCTCACTATAATTAAGGCTATAAAAAAGGCCGAATTACCCATGCGGCTACGAGTTAAAATAAGCGCCACAATTATAATAATTAGCGATATACGCAAAATTATTTTAGAGCTTAATATAATCTCAGCCCAAGCACGTAATGTTTGCTTTAAAGTAGGTTTATAGCCGTTGTTAGTGCGTTTTAGTTCGCTAATTAAAACACCAATACCTAAACATAGGCACAATGCTAAATAGTTAGCTAAAAAGTTAGAATAGGTAAAAGTGCCAATTGCACGATCTGTATGTTTGTAGCCAAATAAAGGGCTTACTATATCGGGAGATAAGTTTAAATAACTAGCGTACAACGCCTGAAATACACCGGCACAAATAACAGCATAAATTAACTTTTTAATTCGCTCTGCACTATTGCAGTAGTTAAATATTAACCAGCTCAGCATGAGTAAAAAACAGGTTTTTAATAACATTTGTTTGGTTTGAAATGCATCAACACTCACGCCAAACAGCTGTATACCACAAACTAAAATAACTGCACTTAGAGTAAAAAATAGTGGCCAGGAATAGCGAGGCGGAAATAGCGCTTGGTTGTTATTTAACACACTGTGGGTAAGGTGAGTAATAAAGGTAAAGCTAGTTAAAATGCCAATAGCTAAAATTGCCCAAGGTCGGTAACTACCTAAAGGAAGAGGAAGTAGAAATAGGATCAAACAAATTAAAAAAAATATAAAACGATTCAAAATAAACTCAAACAAAGTAAAAACGCAGCCAATAGGCTGCGTTTAAATATACTTATGGTAAAAACTAGTTACCGACTTCAGATATACCGTTATCACCACCTGTACCACCAGAGCCTGGAGGTGTTGGTAATGTTGGTAAACTGCCTACTGGCGGAGCAGGTTGACCTACACCAGGGCCTGCAGCGGTCGCTTCAGAAGCGGTGGTTGCATCAACACCTGCAGTAATTGCAGCAAGTGTAATTGCATCAGAGTCTAAACCTGCAGCCGTAAGTGCAGCTAAAAAGTCAGAAATTAACGGGTTATCTGCACCAAATTGGGCAACAACAGCTGCAACCATCGCATCAATGTCTGCAGCGCTACACGCGGCATTTAGTAATTTCTCGTCTAATTCAACTTTTTCTTTGTTTTTACAAATACGTTTAATAGCTTCCACTAAGTCTTCGCGTAATTGCTCAGATGAAGTATCTGCGGTAACGTTGTTAAGAATATCAATAATGTTATTTATGCTCACTTCTTGAACCACAGCATCTTTATCCGTTTGTGCATGGGTTGGAAGAGCAGTAAGAGCTGTTGCGCTAGCTACTAAGCCAGCTAAAAGTAATTTTTTCATTTCTCGTCCCTAGGTTGAGTTTTAATTGCAAAATTTTAGCGCATCGGCGCAAAAAGTAAACTCTTTATTTACGCCATTTTCATTAGATTTAATAATTTTTGATGGTGACAGTATTAAATTACCTTGTACCCCATCACATCCCAAGGATTCGAGTATCTCTAACGTTTCAGTTTTTTCAATTAAACAGGCTAAAACTTTAATACCAAAACCATGACAAATATTATTAACTGTTTGAATATAAAACTGGCTTTGTGGGTTAGTTACTAAATCTTGAATATAACTACCATCAATTTTTACATACTCAATATCAAGACCTTGTAAATACCTAAACGACGTTAAGCTAGTGCCAAAGTGTTCAATACATACATTAATACCCAGTTCTTTAATTGCATCTATATGTAACGAAGCTACGTGCACATTATAGAGCAAACCAATTTCATGCAGTTCGAATACAAGGTTTGTTTTAATAACGGGTTTAGTGTGCGAATAAAGGGTGAGCCATTGTATAAAGTCAGTTGAGTACAACGATGCCTTGCTAATATTAAGTGCAAATACATCATTAGGGTAATGTTCTTTTATATCTACAAAGCTTCGTATAATTTTTTTATCGAGCTCTTCGGTTAAATTTAACTTTTCAGCCATGGCGAATAAGTGGCCATTATTTACTTTTTCACCCTCATGAATAAAGTGGGCAAATACTTCAAAATAACATTGAGAGTCAGTTTTATTAGCTTGCTTTACGGGCTGCACCGAAAAGCTGACTTCACCCGCATTAATAATCGACTTAATTAAAGTACGCCATTGGTTAACACTAAATAATGACTCTTTATCGGTATTGTCTAATGTAGCATCTTCGCCAATAGTGCAACTAGTATCAAGTAACGACAACACTTCACCCAAGGCAGCGCCTTGCTCAATGCCAACTATGGCTAAATTAGCGTAACCATTAATGTGTGAGCTATTTTCTTTTTGACTTAACTTATCACTCACATCTAAGCGAGCTTTACTTAAAAATAAAACATCATACGGGGCCAATAAAACGAACGTTCCCCCGTTGAGCCTAAATAAAGATGAATTTGGTAACTCATCAGCAAGCTGTTTAAGTATTTTTGCTGCATCTAATACATGCTGATCGCCATCTTGATAGCTTACAACTTGGTTTATATTATTTAACGAGGGCAGGGTAAGCATCATTGCGGTAATGGGTGTATCGTCAGTAATATTATTAACAACTGAATTAAAGTGGTTTTCAAACGACTTGCGGTTACCTAACCCCGTTAACGAGTCTATGTATACCTCTTCGGTAAGTGCTTGAGTTTGTTTTGTTAGTGAATCAAACGTACTTTGTAGGTTTAAAACCATGTTATTAATGGCTTGCGTAACAGTGCGAAGTTCTCGAGCAACCGGTATTTCTTTATTTAAGGTAAAACGCTTTCGTGTTACTAACATAGCTTGGTTTTCAACTGCTTGTAGTGGCTTAAATACCGCACGTAATATTAAAAATGCAATTGCCAGTGACGCTGCTAAGAGTAAAAACGAGCTGTATAAGCTGCGCAAGGTGTGCTGCCACAAGGTTAAATACGATTGCCCAGTATGACTTGTTACATCAAGAGTGCCGGCCATCATCCAGCCATTATTTATTTCAGAATGCATAGTTGGTGCACTTAGTTCAACAGCACCTATAAACCAGCTAGGAACAGACTCTACACGCTTAGGGTTTTGTAATTCAAAAACGATGTTGTTTTGCACGTCAGTAAATTTAATTTGGCTATAGTAACCAGAGTCAAAAATAGCGGTTGCCATCGTCTCGGCAATCATTAGGCTGTCGTCTTCTAAATAAGGAGAGATAGAAAGGCCTAAACTGGTAGCGGTGTCTTGCGCGTGGCTAGCCATTTGCGTTTGTAAGTAATTACGGGTTGTATCAACGTCGGTAATAACGCGTACACAAAACGAAATTATCGAAATTAAAATGATCAAGCCATATACTTGAGTCTTTAAACTCAATCCATATTTAAAGAGTCGAGACATAACTACTAGTTCCTTTATTGTTATTGTTGGCGGGCGCAAGCTCACCTTGTTCAATTCGCTCAAGCATGGTGTTCCAAGCAGAAACACCACGACTATTTTTAACCTTATTACCTAACCCTTTCGATTTGGCTAACCATAAACCTTGGCCATTAAAACTATATATAGGTTTTAAATCACCGCGATTACTAGCAGGTACCAATTTTGTATTGAAATTATCAAGCACTAGCGGTATTTGATTAGGTTGTTCAAAGTATATAAGTACCATGTGAGGTTGATTAACCGTTCGCTGGCGTACATACATAAAGCGTATTTTATCTTCAGGGATTCCTAAGGCTATTAAAGTAAAATACTTTGCAATAACATAATCTTCACAATCACCCATACCCACCCCTAAGCTTTCTAGTGGCGTGGCCCAATAATCTTTTTTTTGCCAGAGCTCGTCATCGGTTTTGTACTTTATATGCTTATTAAAAAAGTCATTAACTAAATGAATTTTTTGCCATTCGCTTTTGTCGGCAGAGTCATCTATAAAACTCAGCCAGTTTTTTATTCTTTGGTGGCCAGCATCACCATAAAACTGTTTGGCACGGGTAATTATATCGCTATTACGCAAATGTAAAAGCATGTCTTGTGCACAAGCAAAAAAAGACACTAATATAATGATGCAAATTCCTACCCGCACAAAGCCCATCCCTAAAAAATTAACGCGGTAATTATATTCCCATTGAAACTAAAATGATAGGTTATAAAAAGTGCACCCATTACACCGGTAACATTTAGTTAACACAAAACAATCTAAAAGGCTGCTTTTTTGTATTGAGCGAATTTATCTGGTGTGTATAATACCCGCCCATACGGACAGTAGCACTTAAAACAGATGCTTAAATTTAGCAACAGCATCAATAAGTTTCTACGAAAAATAAAAAGTTAAGAAAAAGGAATTGAAGTGAAAGTATTAAAAGCAGTCTTGCCTGTTGCAGGTTTAGGTACGCGCATGCTACCAGCCACCAAAGCAACGCCAAAGGAAATGCTTCCGCTAGTCGATAAACCTCTCATTCAATACGTTGTAAACGAAGCAGTAAAAGCCGGTATTAAAGAAATTGTACTGGTTACCCATGCATCTAAAAACGCAATAGAAAATCACTTTGATACCAGCTTTGAGCTAGAAGCGACCCTAGAGGCTCGCGTAAAACGCAGCTTGCTAGAAGAAGTGCGTTCAATAATCCCGCGAGATGTAAGCATTATTTCGGTTCGTCAATCAGCGCCGTTAGGCTTAGGCCACGCAATACTTGAAACTCGCCCAATTATTGGTAATAACCCATTCGCTATTTTGTTGCCGGATGTCATTATTGATCAATATAAGTCGAACCTAAAGGTTGATAACTTAACGCAAATGATCGACCGATTTGAGCGCACCCAGCATAACCAAATTATGGTTGAGCCCGTCCCACATCAAGATGTGCACAACTATGGAGTAGTTGATTTAGCGGGTAAAAATATTGCCCCAGGCGAAAATGCAGCCATTACCAACATGGTTGAAAAACCAAACAATGACGAAGCGCCAAGTAATTTAGCCATAACAGGGAGATATGTTGTATCGCCTGCTATTTGGGATTTGCTCGAATTTACGCCACCAGGCGCAGGCGGCGAAATCCAATTAACAGATGCATTACTGCAGTTACGTCACCTTGAAACAATTGAAGCGTACCATTTAAAAGGTAAGTCGCACGACTGTGGCTCAAAACTAGGTTATATGCTTGCAAATGTAGAGTATGCAATGCAATCAAACCTAATGGGTGAAGAATTTACAAATCGCGTCAAAGAATTGCTTAAAAAGCGAGAGAAATAAAATGAAAGTTACTTTTTACGGAATAGGATACGTTGGCTTAGTTCAAGCCGCAGTTTTTGCAGATGCTGGTCACGATGTTTGCTGTGTCGATATTGATGAAACAAGGATAGAAAATCTAAAAAAAGGCATTATTCCTATTTATGAGCCAGGTTTAACACCGTTAGTTGAAAAAAACTTTGCAGAAGGGCGTTTAACATTTACGACAGATGCCCAATTTGGTGTTGAATTTGGTGAACTACAGTTTATTGCAGTAGGTACTCCGCCAGACGAAGATGGTTCTGCAGATTTAAAATACGTATTAAAAGTAGCAGAAACTATTGCTACACATATGCAAAAGCCAAAAGTTATTATCGATAAGTCAACAGTACCTGTCGGTACGGCAGATAAAGTTAAAGCAACAGTACAATCGATTCTTGATAGTCGTAGAAGTGATTTAACCTTTTCAGTGGTATCAAATCCTGAGTTTTTAAAGGAAGGGGCTGCCGTTAATGATTGTAAACGCCCTGATCGCATTATTATTGGTACAGATTCAGTTGATGCAGAAGAACAAATGCGTGAACTGTATGCCCCATTTAATAGAAATCACGAAAAAATTATCGTAATGGATATTAAAAGTGCTGAACTTACTAAATATGCAGCTAACTGCATGCTTGCGACTAAAATTAGTTTTATGAACGAGATGGCTAATATAGCTGAGCGAGTAGGGGCTGATATAGAGCATGTTCGCCATGGCATAGGTTCAGATCCGCGAATTGGTTATCAGTTTATTTACCCTGGTTGTGGCTACGGTGGCTCATGTTTTCCAAAGGATGTACAAGCACTTGTTCGCACAACTGACGGCATAGGCTACGAATCAAAAATACTCAAAGCAGTTGAAGCTGTAAATTATGCTCAAAAGCATAAGTTATTTGAATATATTACTAAGCACTATGATTTAGAGCAAAACCCAGATGCAATAAAAGGTAAGATTTTTGCATTGTGGGGTTTGAGCTTTAAACCTAACACAGATGACATGCGTGAAGCACCAAGTCGCATTCTAATGGAGCAATTATGGAAAGCAGGGGCTAAGGTGCAAGCTTATGACCCTGAAGCAATGGAAGAAACGCAGCGTATATATGGTGCACGAAATGACCTAAGCTTTATGGGCACTAAAGAATCAGCATTAAATAATGCAGATGCGCTTGTAATTTGTACTGAATGGCAAAACTTTAAAGCTCCAGACTTTTCGTTGATAAAATCCTTACTAACAACTCCTGTTATCTTTGATGGACGGAACTTGTTCGATCCTAAGAGACTAAAAAATAAAGGCTTTAGCTATTATTCTATTGGTAGAAATATTTTATAGTATGAGGGTCTTAAAATGCTGACAATTATAATACCTGCATATAATGAAGAAAAATGTATAGAAAGAACGCTATCTGAATTAACGAATTTTTCGAGTTTGGAGGTTGAAGTAATTGTCCTACCAAATGGTTGTATGGATAATACAGCCGAATTTGTTAGAGCGAAATTTCCTTCATTTAGAGTACTTGAGCTTGATACTGGCTCAAAGATTTTGGCTATAAATAAAGGGCTGGAAATTGCTCAGTTTGAGCATGTGCTTGTTCAAGATGCTGACGTTATTATCAACACAGAAAGTGTCAGAAACATTCTTAAGTTTATTGAAAATGAACAGTACTTATTTGCTTCTCCACAAACAAACATAATTCAAGATGGCAGTTTCTTAACTAATATGTACTACAGTTTTTTGAAACTCACTCCTGCTTATAGGATTGGAATGGTTAACTCTGGTGCATATCTTATTTCTCCAAAGGCTCGTGATATTTTAGGAACGTTTCCGCAAGTTATTGCCGATGATGGTTATGTTAAAGGTACCTTAGGTTCAGCTAACTTGACCACGATTCCTTCTTGTTTTTCAGTAGTAATGAGTCCAAGAACAATTTGGTCGCTTATTAAAATAAAAACAAGAAGTAAATTAGGCAATATGGAATTAAAGAAGAAGTTTACTTCACCTACAACTGGTGGTAATAGCTTTCCTTCTTTGCTTAAAGTAGCTATCAAAGAGAGAGCGTTGTTTCGGTTTTTTGTTTATGGGGTAGTCATCTCAATAGCTACATTTCGTGCTAAGTTGCAAATTAAAAAATTAAAGACAATCAAATGGGAAAGGGACGAGAGCACAAGAATATGAAAAGATTCATCCACGTCTATGTACGACATTTTATACTATCCATCATTACACTCTGGTATATCCATTTTTATAAAATGGATATACATAAAAGCGTTAGGATTTCGTTGAAAGCAAAGTTAGATAAGACAAACCCAAAAGGTGTTCACATAGGGGCGGGTACTTATATTGCGTTTGGTTCTGTAATTTTAACCCACGACATGTGTAGAGCCATCCATAAAGACGTGAGAATAGGTGAAAATTGTTTCATTGGTGGCAATTCAATCATAATGCCTGGAGTTACCTTAGGCGATTCATGCATTGTAGCTGCAGGGGCTGTCGTGACAAAAGATGTTAGCTCAGGGACAATTGTAGCAGGAAACCCTGCTGTTGCTATTCGTACAAATATTAAAACAAAAGCTTTAGGAATATTAATTAATGAATAAGAAGCTCATAGCAATTGCATCAACAGGCGGTCACTATGTGCAATTAAGTAGGATTATGAAACAAGCCAATTTTGATTCTAATGATATTTTATTTGTGCGAACGAAAGTAAACGAGCACGATACCCCTTCTTTTGAGAACGAAAGCTTAATTGAGGATGTCTCAAGAGATACATTAGCCCGTTCTCCAATAGTCGCTTTTCAATTGTTAAAACTTATTTTAAAGCATAAACCCAAATGGATAGTAACCACAGGTGCAATGCCAGGGTTAATCTGTATTGTTATTGGTCGAATATTACTTAGAAAAACCATGTGGGTGGATAGTATTGCGAATACAAAACAGTTATCTGCTTCAGGAAGAATGGCAAAGAAATTTGCGCATAAAACATTAACCCAATGGCCAGATTTAGCTGGCGATAATGTTGAATATAAAGGCCGAGTTATATAATGAAAGTTCTTGTAACCGTAGGTGCGCAATTACCTTTTGAACGATTGATAAAGGCAATTAACGATATAAATAAACCACTAAACTTGAATGTTTTTGCTCAAGTTGGTGATGATTTGAATGCTTACGATGGTATTCAAACTATCGATTTTTTGAGCTCCAATGAGTACGAAGCGAAACTTGATTGGTGCGATATTGTCATTGCTCACGCTGGTATGGGAACCATTATTCAGTGTCTGGAATTAAATAAAAAGCTTATAGTTGTACCTAGGCTCGCTAAGTTTAATGAGCACAGAAATGACCATCAACTAGATACTATTTCAAGGTTTGAACCGTTGACCTCATCAACAAGCTTAATGCGGGTGTGCCGTGATGTGGAAAATTTGAAAAATATTTTCCAAGAAATAGAGAAATTAAGTGAGATGAATGATTTCTTCACCACTGAAAAAGAGCACGATACAGAAAACCTTGGTACATATATAAAAAAAATGATAGATGATGAAATATAAATTATCTTTATTAGTGGACTCGATGCTATCTTCGGGTGCTAATTTTCTAATAACTTTTCTCTTACTTAAATATGCGGGAAATGAGTCAGTAGTTATGTTTGGTGTTGCTATGACTCTCTCATTAATTTTCTTATCATTTCAAAGAACAATTGTGCTAATACCTTTTAATTTAAAGGAAGATAAGTGCAGTAAAGTTAGAGTCATTGAGTTTCTAAGTTGTTCTTTTTTTCTCTTAGTACTATTTATGATGTTGATTCTCATTAGCACCTATTTTGTTTTTCCATCTCAAGAACAGTGGCTTTTAGCCCCGGCTTTATTCGCTTTTTTGTTTATGCATGAAACATTTAGATATCTATTTATGGTGAGTAAGCTGTACTTTCTGCCTGTATTGGTATCTGCTATTTTGATGTTTACTCTTGCAGCTTCTTTATTGTTTGATGGTGTATCTATAAAACTTTTGATAAACACCTATTTATGTTTATTTTCTCTAGAGTTAATTGTAATCGCTATATACATTGTTTTTAAAAAAGCTCATACGGATGAACAGCAATGGGATATTTTTTTTTGGTTTCGTGATACAAGAAATTTATTAAATCGCAATGTTCAATCCATCTCTCAATTATTACTCGTGCACTCTCCTTTTTTGCTTGTATCGGCTCTGTATCCTGCAACAGTTTCTTCTATACTATTCATAGCTCGATCAGTATTTCAGCCAGTGCAAATATTGATCAAATCAGTGGAGGCAATTGATCAAAGAAAACTAGCTAGTATAAAAGATAATGCACAAATATTTGTGAAGAGTTTGTTCAAAAAGTATATTGTGATTTCTTTTGTTGCTTCATCACTTTGCCTATTAATAGCTGTTTATTTATTTCCAATTGTGTATGCCGATCAAGCTGTCCCTCAACTTAATGATTTATTATTCTGGGCAGGTATCCTTATTTGTTTATCTTGCTCCAGAAGTATTGAAATGCTGCTCGTTAAAAACAATATGTATAAAAGAATGAATTTATCATACCTTTTATCAGGTTTGGGTGTTTCATCTCTTTTATTATTGAATTTAGTTTTTCATTTACAAGTTTCATTATCATTTTATATTTTTATTGGTTGGCTGTTTTTAGCAATGACTTATTATCTAATTGTTATAAAAGGGCTCTTCTATGAATAGGATAAGACTCTTTAACTTATTTCTCTTCTCAATATTTATTATTTTTTCTTTGTTTGTTTTCAGAATACGCGAATATGGAAGTGATAGTGTCGATTTTCAAATCGTATTAAGATTGATGGCATGGGGGGGAGGTATTTTAATCGCATTTATATATTTTTATAAATTCGGTTTTAGGGTGTCTAACAATCATGAGTTTTTATTTTTTGCTTTTATTCTCTTAGCCATATTGATGTTACCCTTTTCAATGCTCCCTTTCCGTAGCTTTGTTGTAGTGCTCTCATATGCAGCTTTTTACTTTTATTTTAAGTATGTAAAAAGCAGGTTTGGAGATGACTTTCTGCTTTATTCAATTAGCTTGTCATTCTTTATAGTTGTTTGTTTTTCTTACTTTTATTATTTAGCTTTACCCGATTTAGGAAGGCACATTTATTGGTTAAATGATGTTTTATTTGTAAGTCCCCGTATGAGTGGCGTATTCTCAACATCAAATGCAATGGGTGGGTTTTGTGCTGTATATTGCCTGTTTTTGTTACATTCTTTTAATAAGTCTGTTATTACAAAATCTTTTTTTATTATTGCATTCTTACTGTCTTTAGCTGCTTTGTTAATGAGTGATAGTAAGACTGCCTTTATATCATTTATTTTTTCATCGTTATTCTTATATAGAAGAAATAAGTTTATTCTATTTGTGATTTTATCAGGAATAATCTTCACCTCTTTATTAATAATATACGCTGCATTTGACTTTTATGGCTTCCTTGGGCATGTATCTCGCCACGGTGATCCTGAAGAAGTCCTCACCTTTACTGGCAGAACTTATATCTGGCCTGCGGTATTTGATATGGCACTTGAGCGGCCTTTTACTGGCTATGGTATTGGCGTAACATCTTTAGCTTTACCGAGATTAGAGGATATTATCGGTTATACACCTGCTCATGCTCACAACTTAATTTTGCAAGCTTTTTTTAGTCTTGGTTTGGGGGGCATGTTATGTATAACTGCAATTCTTGGCTATAATTTTATTATTAAATGCAAAAATAGGTTAGGTAACTCGATGGCTGTTTATATTATTATTACTTCTTTATTTGAGGCCTCATTTTTATCTGGTGTTGCTGGTTACTCTATAATCCCTGTAATTTATATGGTTTTAAGTAAAGAAAAATGAGGCATTACTTATTTTTACTTCTTTTAAGCTCATTTAATAGTGTTGGAGCTATTGATGACTACAACTTAGTATTGTCTTCAGGTCAGTCTCTGAGTATAGGTCACACTAGCCAAGATATGAACCCGATAATTTTTCAAGATGAGGTTAACCCTAATAAAGTCTTTTTATTTAACGGTGTGAGGACGACAGCTCCTCAGTTCGACCAAAGCTTAGTAGAGAGTGACGTCAGGTTTTTAGAGCCTTTGAAAGATCTAACTAGACAAACACATGCATACTCGATGTTTGAAATGTTAGAGTATTTATATTCACTTGAGAATAAGCCTTTTCCAAAGTTTGTTTATGCACCTCATGGCCGTGGTGGGCAAAAGATAAGCAAGCTGGGATACGGCACCGAACCATTTGAAAATGGACTCACAATGCTTAGAGCTGGTGAAAAATTAGCTTTTGAAAGTGGTGAAAACTTCAATGTTCCTTTTATTACTTGGATCCATGGTGAATCTAACGCAAACTCTAATCTACAGGAATATAAGCAGAAACTTAGTAAATTATATAATGCATATAAAAACAAAGTACAAACTACTTCCTCTAAAACCCGCAATCCAATTTTATTTATGGATCAAACTGGTGTAAGTTATGGGCACGATATTGCTATCTCATTATGGGAGTTTGCGAATGATAATGAAACAGTTTCCCTAGTAATGCCAAAATATTTTCTCAACAGAAACTACTTTAATAGACCTGATGAGAGAACTCACTTAAATGCAAAAGGTTACATTTTACAAGGTGAGTATTTTGCAAAAGCTATCTTTACTACATTTGCATTAAATAAAAAATGGAAGCCACTACAACCTGAGTTTTTAAAAATAGAAAATAACAAAGCTTTTGTAACCTTACATGTTCCAGAAGGGGATTTGGTCATAGATACTCAGACTTTGCCTCAGGCTCCTGGTTATGGTCTTAAATATATTTCTCCAAGTAATATAGAATATATTCCTCAAGTGTCTATCCAAGGTGATTCTTTAGTACTTGAGTTTAATACTACACTCGAAGTAGGTGGAAAAATAGATAGCGGCTTTACACTAGATGACAGACAAAATACTGCAAATCAGAAAACTCCAGTAACGAATATCAGGGATACGTCAGAGTTAATTTCTTTTGTAGATCAGCAACCACTTCATAATTGGTTAGTACAATTTTCAATAGAGATTACACCTCAAACTCCAGGTATGTCTTCAGCTGTGAATACAAGTGGTTACAACATATGGGATGATGGAGATGTTGTAGTAGATACACCAGAACCATTCTCAATTATTGGAGGAAGCTATAATAACAGAAATTTAAATTATGCTTTATATCGTGTAAGCTTTGATGCTGAGATTGAATCTGGTACTCCAATTCTAAACATTGGAGATTCAATTATACCAATCACAAAAGAGGGAAAAAATTCCTTTGTAGCAATCATTTGTGAACCAAATAAAGATATGGTTTCTGTAGTCAGTACCCAAACTAAGTTTACTGGTGCTATGCAGTCTATTTCTTTGAAGCCAATACTATCCGAAACCAACTTTGACCATGATAGCATCGATGAACTAGGTGATAATATATGGCCTAGTAATGTAACCGTTGAAAATTATGAAGCTGATAAGTTTTCTATAACTGGGGATTACTTCATTAAAACTAAGTTACGATATCCCATATACTTACTCGAATATAAAGTCGAAATTGATGAAGGCTCTGCTTACATCAATATTGGAGATTTTCATAAAAGTATAAATAATTCTGGAATTTTTAATACCAGAGTACCAATTTGTAAACCGGAATATGGTCGCTTAAGATTCTCTACTGGTAAGATCGGATTCTCGGGCAAAATAACTAATATTGAGATAAAGCCAATTTAAAGGAATATACTTTTGTTTTACAATTCAATTAATAATTTCCGTGCAATAGCAATAATGTTTATTGTTTTCGGTCATTCCTTCGATGTATCTGGTGTCGTTTTAGATAGTTATTGGGAAGTGTTTTTTAGAAATTTGTTATCTGGTGGCACCATTCTTTTTGTTTTTATATCTGGCTATCTTTTTGAAGTTGTATTTTTAAAAAAGTTTACTTTTTCTAAGTTTTACTTCTCTAGAGCCTCAAAACTGCTATGGCCGTATCTGTTGTTGTCGATCATACCAATATGTTTATATATATATGCATCTAACCCAATTTCAGATGGATACTTTCTGCCTAAATCTGAAGGTGCGATGTCACAGTTTATGATACCTTTTCTAAAATATGAAGTAACAGGCCGGTTTATGACCGCTTATTGGTATATCCCCTTTGCGTTACTCTTATTTTTACTCTCACCACTAGTTGTTCATATACTTAAAAAAAATTTAAAATTTAAGGTGTCGTTGATTCTGATTCTTTCATGTGTGTCGATTTTTATACATAGACCGGTCGATAATATGAACCACTTTCATTCTGTTGTGTTCTTTTTCCCTGTTTATCTCACCGGTGCTTTGGTATCCCAATATAGAGAATCCTTCTTGAAGACTTTTCAAGGTAATCTGTTTTGGCTACTGTTTTTATTATCAATCAGTTTCACGCTGATCCAGACCTATTTTGGTGATGTGGGAAGCTACCATAAACCATTTTTTGAATTTAAAGGTATCGATTATATGTTTTTACAAAAGATACTTCTTTCATTTTTTTTCTTCTTATTGTTAGAAAAGTACTCAAAGAGTAATTTGTTTTTTGAAAATCTTGCGGGTACAAGCTTCGCTGTATTTTTCATACATCCTTATTTAATTTTTATATTTAGAAACTTAAAACTACCAACTCCCGAAACGGTTTTATTCCAGTGGGTATATTTTATTGCTCTATCTTTCATTTTTATATTAATCAGTATGCTCTTGGCTTTATTTACGAAGA
>NZ_JASDDF010000028.1:0-77061 GCF_030407535.1 Pseudoalteromonas sp. APC 3224
ACAAGAGTAGCGTAACACCATAATTGTACTACAGAAAACCATCGATTAACATTAAAATTAACAAAAAAACAACTTTTAAAATTAGACATATTAAAAATCGACACGTTTAAACTCATAATTATTCGAGAACAAAGCGTAAAAAACTTCTTTTGTGAGTTTCCTTATATTATGTTCTAAATAAAATAACTGTAGTTTGGATAGGCAGTACGAATAGTCAATTAAAAAGTCTATAAACGTGCTAACGTCGTATACCAAGTAAAGCTAAGTGCACTCAACTATCAACTCCGGTTTCATGCGCATTTTCAGTTGACATAAAAACCTAGTAGTAGGCGGCTTAATAGTTATAAACCCATGATTGGTGGCCATTTCGTGGGCTAGCAGTTTTCGTTCTTTGGGTGTTAAATGGTTTTCGTGTATTTTGCTTAATTCGCCACTATCAAGCCATATTCCCGCACAGCTTGGGCATTCATCTATTTCAACTGCTTTTAGCGGTGAAAAATACCTACGCATCATCACTATGCTTGGGCATTTAGGGCAATTTACTCGCATTGCGACTTCACCCTCACCTTCGGCATAATTACTTAAATACTTAAGTAAAACCTGACCATGTTTTAACTCTGGCGAGCTAAATTTAAAAATTTGGCTGTTATCAAAAAATACGCCGCCTAACGACGATGTATAAACAGTGATTCCGCCAACTAATATAGGCTCCAATGGTGTATTCGTTCGAGGGCACAACATTTTCAAAATCCTTTTTATTTTAATACGTAAAGTTAAATAGTTATTCTAATGCTTTGTGTATCAGGCCAATTAATGGTGGTAGCAATGTAGTATGACCTGCCAATACAAACTCATGTGTATTATCTGACATTTTTTCCACGTACAGCGAGTAATCCAAATCCATTTTTCTTCATCATAATCAGGTTTTGAACCTGCAAAGCTAAACATGTAAAGCTCAATAAATATTTGGGTGTTGGCTATTCGCCTTATCAGTTAGCAAAATACGTTATTAAACATGGCTACTAAAGTATGTTTTGCTTTTTTCATTTTAAACACCAGTAAAACAATAAGCTAGGCTGTTGTTAAAAACCAACGCATTAATTGAGTGAACTTGTTATTATCATAAGATCAGCGCGCATAAGTAACAATTAAAACTCTAAAAAGTGAAATTCAACATGTTTAAAAAAACAATTTTAGCTATTTGTTTAGCAGCCACCTCGCTGCCAAGCTTAGCCGACAGTAGCAGCGACTTAACAACCATTATTGATAACCATTGGGAAAATGCGAAAGCAGAAAAAATATTTTTTAGAACCGATCCAGACGGTTGGAAACCAAACGGCACATTGCCAAATTGGAGTGAGCAAGCCATTGCTAAGCGCCAAGCTTACAACAACAGCGTACTAAAAAGCTTAGCCAGCATTGACCCAAAAACACTCAATAGCGAGCAGCTAATGAACTACCGCTTATTTAAATATGAGCGAGAAACAGAGCAGCAAAGCTACCTTTATCAAGATAAGTATTTTCCGGTTAATTTTTTAAGTGGCTGGCATACTTACTTTGCAGAAGCGCCAGCTAACATGGCCTTTTTAACTGCCGAGGATTACGATGCATTTTTAGTTAGCCTTAGTGACTACCCTCGTTTTAATCAGCAAAACATTAATTTAATGAAACAAGGCATTCAAACCGGTTTTACACATTACTGCGAAACGTTTAAAAATTATGGCCAAAGCATTAACGCTCATATAGTTAAACAACCTGAGAATAGCGCCTTATATGAGCCATTTACCCGCATCCCTAATACATTTAGCGCAGCGCAAAAAGAAACTTACCAAAATAAAGCTAAAACAATAATTGCCTCAAAAGTTGTGCCTGCTTACGAGCACTTTTACGACTTTTTTGAAAACGAATATATGCCGCACTGTAGATCGCAGCCGGGTATTGCAAGTATTAAAGGTGGCCTTGATTATTACAAGTACACGGTTAATTACTACACCACCACTAATGCTACACCTAAACAAATTCATGAACTTGGTCTAAAAGAAGTGGCGCGCATTAAAGCACAAATGCAAGCCATTATTGATAACGTTGGTTTTGAAGGCAGCTACAGCGACTTTTTAAAATTTTTAGCAACCGATGAGCAATTTTACGCAAAAGACGCCCAAGATTTATTAGAAAAAACCGCTTTTATAACGCAAAAAATGTATGGCAAACTCCCCACTTACTTTGGCCATTTACCGCGTAACACCTTTACTATAAAAGGCTCAGCGAGTCGTGGTGCGTTTTATATGCCACCTGCTGATAACCGCTCGCCTGGCACTTACTTTTTAGCCTCAACACCTAAATTGCAGCCTTTATATAATTTAGAAGCACTTAGCCTGCACGAAGCTATTCCTGGGCATCATTTACAAAACGCCATTGCAATGGAGTTAGACGTTCCTGAATTTAGACGCACACTGAGTCACTCAGCATTTGGCGAGGGCTGGGCACTTTATACAGAGCGTTTAGGTAAAGAAGCGGGCTTTTACCAAAGTCCATACAGTGACTTTGGTCGTTTAGGCTACGAAATGTGGCGCGCAGTGCGCTTAGTGGTTGATACCGGCATTCATGCCTTTGGCTGGAGCCGCCAAAAGGCGATTGATTATTTGGCTGATCATACCGCCTTGCCACAAAGCGCCGTGGAAGATCAAATAGACCGCTATATTTCATGGCCAGGCCAAGCGCTTTCATACAAAATGGGCGAAATTAAAATACGCGAGCTGCGTGCAAAAGCCGAAAAACAGCTAGGCGCACAATTTGATATACGCAGCTTTCACGACACCGTTATTGGTCAAGGTTCACTTCCTATGGCGGTACTTGAAGATGTAATTAACGACTGGATAGCACAGCAAAAATTAGTTCTCTAGGATACAACGAGAACAAAGTAAGAGGCGGTATTATTATCGCCTCTTTTTAAAGCCCTATTAAACACCTCAAAACTAATCTCTGCTCGCTTTTGCTTCGTAAAATAAATGATTTTAAAAAACCAGAGCATAAGTATGAAAAAACGTATTCTGTATTGGCTGCAAAATGACTTGCGCATTGACGACAACCCCATACTCAATGATTTATCACAGCAACAATGTGAGTTGGACCTGGTCTTTGTGATTAACCCTGCTTGGTTTAAAAGCAATAACTACCAACAAAAACCCTATGGTGTCCACAAACAACGCTTTTTAATGCAAAGCCTATATGAGCTACAGGAGTCTGTTTTAGAGCTTGGCCAAACTTTACATATTATTGAAGGCGATCCAGTTGAGGTATTAACACAGCGTATTAATGAGCTTAGCATTGACGAAGTTGTATATAGCCAGCAAATAGGTGTATATGAACAGCGCCAAGTTAGCGCTCTTAAGTCAAAATGCACGGCTGTGGTATTTAAATCTGTAATGCAAGATACCTTATATAAACAACAGCAACTGCCCTTTGAACTGACTGATTTACCAACCGGCTTTACTCCTTTTAGAAAAAAAATTGAAGCGGCAGAAATTAGTTTAGCCACACATACATTTTCAGCGGCAAGATTGCCTCCACCTATTATACTTTGCGCAAAACAACCGATAGAAAAGCCAGCAACAGGGAATACACAATTACTTGGTGGGCATCAGGCTGCGCTTGAGCACTGCCAGCAGTACTTTTCATCGGCTTTACCGAGTAGCTATAAAATCACTCGCAATGAGCTGGATGGCTTTGATAACTCAACAAAATTTAGTAGTTGGCTGGCTTTTGGCTGTATTAGTGCCAAGCAAGTTTTTTGTGCTGTAGATGCTTATGAAGCGCAGTATGGAGCAAACGAGTCAACTTACTGGATCAAGTTTGAATTACTCTGGCGTGAGTATTTCAAGTGGCATGCGATTAATGTTAAGCATCAGTTATTTACCTTTAAAGGTAAGAAACAAAGCTCGCCACTCACCACGTTTAGCCCGAATCGTTTTGCTAAATGGTGCCAAGGCAGTACACCTTACCCGTTAGTTAATGCCATTATGAAAGAGCTAAACGCAACGGGCTTTATTAGCAATCGCTCAAGACAAATCGTTGCTAGCTGTTTAGTAAACGAACTACAACTAGACTGGCGTTATGGTGCGGCTTACTTTGAGCAACAGTTAATCGATTACGATATGGCGTCAAATTGGGGTAATTGGCAATATATTGCTGGAGTTGGTGTCGATCCGCGCGGCGGACGTCACTTTAATTTGCAAAAACAAACTCAGCAATACGATCCGCACGGTGTATACATTGCCAAGTGGCAAGGAAATGAGCATTGCGATGCACAATTAGATGACTTAGACGCCGCTGATTGGCCTGTGTAAAAATAAAACCTCGAACATGATATTGGCTAGCTGACTCTCGTTATAAGCCCAAGGTTAAATCTTGGGCGAGAGTGCCGCTGGGTTTTTCTACTACGCGGTTAACTTCAACCCCGTTATGCTTAACAATAAAAGTGGGGGTATATTGTAAGTCATGCGCCAGGGCAATACCTGCTTCATCACGTTTGTCATAACCGACTGTAACAAAAGTTATTTTCGAGAGTTTGACCTTCGATTCATCGAGTAACTTTATTAATCGAGGTACTTCACGGGCACTGTCATGACACCACGTACCTAAAAGCACTAGCACCTCTTTACCTGCTAATTTTTGCATCAATACAACGTCTTGCGGTGTGGGCGAAAATGTTTGGTATTGCTTAGCAAATTTATCGTGCTCGCTTAATAAACGCTTAGCAGTCATAGCGTCCGAGTGTGGTTTGAGCGTTGCATTCACTGCCAGTGGTAAACTCAACATTAAAAGTAAAATTAATTGTTTAAACATAATCTTATACTTAAATAGTGTTTTAGTTACTATACCCACAATCGAGCTTAAGTAAATAAAAGTTACTTGCTTTTATCCATAAAATCATCCACTTGTGATAAAACGGCTAAGTACTCACGTTTGGCTTCTTTGTTTTGTTCTAATTTATCTAAGTCACCGATTAACGTTACTAATTGCGTATGTGAATAACTCGATGTTGTTCTAAACTCGTTCGACGCCCCCACACCACTGAGTCGTTTTCTTTCATCCATACTATGACTATCTTCATTTTTCTCGAGCCAAATATCATTAATAAGACGAATATTACTCTCACTGGTGGTGGTTTCTTTCAATTCTTTTTTTAGCTCGTATTGAGATATTTCGGGATTAAACTGATAAACTTTTTTATCTACATCCACCTCATGAGCCTGATCAAGGGCAACCAATTCGTTATTTTTTACAGCGGTACCAATAGTGTAATTTTCTTGTTTGTCATAATAATCAGGAGGGATGTCAGAGCGGTTACCTTCTTCATAATTAAAACGCGTGCTCGCCGTTTTATCTTGAGTAACCCCAGTTAACCCTGCTGATTTTTGGTGTTCTGTATTTTGACTCAGCTTTGTGGTGCTTGTTGCTATGTAATCCCCCTGATCCATTGCAAAAGAGAATTTTGCATCAAAATCAGCTAACTTAGAAATACCATCGCCTAAGGAATTTTTATTACTACTTCCTAGTCCTTGGTAGCGTGGATCTTTGGTGATCATGTTGTCAACTAAATTAGCGACAAGCTCGCGTCCATTAGTAAACTGCTTTGTAGCAACCGACTCAATTTCACTGTAGCGCTCAGCGGCTGATGACATACTACTAAACGCACTTTTAAATACAGCCAACCCTTGTTTCATTACTTCGTCACTTTTTTGGCCAAACGCCGAACGTGTACTTTTCTCAGAGCTATTGAGCTGGCTATCTTCTAAGCTTTTATCGAGCGCTTTTATGTATTGTTGCATTTGGCTTTTGTCTTGAGCGCCAATGGTTGACATATCAAGCGAAAAATCAATATTGTTTTGTCCGTTTACCGATTCAAACTCCAGTATTTGCTGCTCAGAATCCTCATCAAGGGTATAACTTAAATTAAGCTCATTATCTATTCCAAGGAGCGCTCCATCAGCATCGCCAGTATTTCCCTCTGACGTTGAAAAGTACAAATCAAAACCCGAAAGTTCTTTGTTATCAAAATTGCTTAGAAAGCTTAAATCTAAATCAGCTTGGTTTGCGGGTACGTAACGACTGTAAGCGCTTTGTTTAGCCTTAAAAAATTCATCCGCCATTTCACCAACACCAGAAAGTACTTGCGTTAATGCTTGGTGTTCAGTCTCAGATAAGTCGCCATCTACTTCATAACTTATGCTAAATTCGTCAGTGGTTTCGCCTGTTTCCTCATCATAACCTTGCGCAGAATGAAAGGCGATATTGATAACATCACCTTCTTTGGTTTTTACCGAAAGCTCAAACCCATAGTTATCATCGTCTTCAAATCGCTCGCGATTAAAGCTTTCCATGAAAGGATTAAGTGAGCGTTCAACACGCTGTTGGCTAGATGCTAAAAATGTTTTTTGATTAAATCCCAGTTGCCCCAAGTTTGATAAAATATCGCTAGTGTTGGCATAAGCACCTTGGATATTTTTTACCGAAGAATTTAAGCGCTCAATTAACTGATCGCTACGTTCGTTTTTTAATAAGCCCTCTTGCTGAGAGCTTATTACCGTACGTAGTGCAACCTCTTCACTAGAGAGCTTATAATTTGAGCCACTGGGTGCGCTGGAAATCGTGAGTAACGAGGATAATTGCTGATTAAGTATTTCATCGACTTGTTGGTCACTAAACTGACTAAGCATTTCATCAGTGATTGTTGCCGAACTTGGCGCTAAGTGAGCACGCGATTGCAAACCTGTGGGCATACTGGTTTGGTTTGAATTATTGACCGATTGGGCAAGCAACGCATTTAAGTTAGCATAATTGCCTTGTAGTTTATTAACCATGATTATCCTTAATCTGCAGTACAATATAAATACGGTATCGGCCAACGAATTAAAAGCTTTAATTATTTTTTTATTATTTAAAAATAAAGTATTTACGCAAAAAACATACTTTAAAAGTAATTAGCAGGTTTTGGCAAGCAGCGACTTTAATATGTCTGGTACAAACTTGCGCTGCGCGGTAATGGCATAGAAGTGCTCAAACGCATCGGGTAAACGCTGATATTCAACTAGTAGGCCTTGTTCTATTTCATCCTTTACTACAACTGATGGCAATACCGATAACGCACCACTATCGCGGGCAAGTAATCGCAGCATAGCCATATCATCAGCCTCTGCTTTTATTTTTGGCTGATACTGCCAACGAGCACACAAAGCATTAAATGAGTCTCTAATAGCAGAAGTTTTAGCGGGTAACACCCACTGTGCATCCGTGTAACCTGTTGGAAATTGGCCACGTATTTTTTTATCAGCTGGACCCACTATAGCTAATGGCTGACGAGATACCAACTGACTTTGCCAAAGCTGATCGTAGTGCTCAAGCCCGATGGGTTTATTAGTTAAAACTAAATCCAGTTCGTGTTCTGCCAAGCCATTTAACAGCCCATCCATACGCCCTGCAGTCAGCGAAAAGCGTACTTCGTCATTGCTCATTAAGGGATTAATAAACTCTTCGATAAAGTTACGAGAGAGCGTATTGAGCACTCCGATTGATAAATGCTGGGTTTGCGAAATCACCCCTTTATGAATAAAAGAAGACAGTTCTTCCCCTTTGGTGAATATATCGTTGGCGTACATTTGCACCCGCTTTCCCATATCGGTTAATGCGAGTGTGCGGCCTTTACGTTCAAATAACTCAATATTAATGGTGTGTTCTAATTGTTTTATTTGCGTAGAGAGCGCTGACTGCGACAAATGCAGCTCTTTCGCCGCTTGGGTTAAGTTACCAATGCGAGCAACCGACCAAAAATAATATAAATGATGATAATTTAAACGGCTCATTATTATTCTCTTTTATAGAACGTTTACATGCATTATATCTATTTTTATTTAGTTATCTAGTTTGCCATACTTTGCTCACTAAATAAGGAGCACTGAATGAGTGAGTATATTATTTCGTTGTTACTGCTAATAATGCCTTTAAGCATATTTATAGCAGCCTGGTTAATTGGCCAACGATCGCGCGCTTCAAATGGTCATGTACTGTTTAAAGTAATGATGTTTAATAGCCTTGCATTTATAACAGCTATTACGCTTCATCAAATTTATGCTTTTGATTTACTCAGTTTCTTATCGCTGACCATGACCCGAATTATTATGCTGGGGCTTATATTATTTATCACGCTGATATTGATTCGCTTTTGTAGGCACTATATGCAAGGTGAGCCACGCGTAAACTACTTTTGGCGATGGCTATTACTAACCATCACAGCCGTATTAGTTGTGGTTATGAGCAACCACTTAGCGCTATTTTGGCTAGGTTGGGTGGCGATAAGTTTAGCACTACATAAACTTTTAATGTTTTACCCTGAGCGCCCACGAGCGGTGCTTGCCGCCCATAAAAAATTTATTGTGGCACGTGTTGCCGAATCCTTATTACTAATTGCATTTGGTATTTTGTGGTTCACTCACAATAGCCTGTACATAAGTGATATGACCACCTTTTATCACACCACCACACAACCACTGTCTTTTGCAGAGCAAGTTGCCGCTTTTTTAATTGCCTGTGCAGCCTTAATAAAATGTGCTCAACTTCCAATACACGGTTGGCTAATTAAAGTGGTTGAAGTACCGACACCGGTGAGCGCGTTATTACATGCGGGAGTCATTAATTTAGGTGGCTTTTTATTAATTTTATTTGCTCCTTTGTTTATTCAAGCTAGCGCAGCCCAATGGTTAATTTTAATTGTTGCAGGTTTAACTACGGTGATCAGCGCATTAATAATGACCACTCGAATAAGCGTTAAAGTTCGGCTTGCCTGGTCTACCAGTGCGCAAATGGGGTTAATGCTGGTAGAGTGTGCGCTGGGGTTATTTGAGCTGGCTTTACTTCACCTTGTTACCCACTCAACTTATAAAGCTTTCGCATTTTTAAACTCAGGTAACGGCGTAAATGAAGATCTGATCCGTCGCCATATGCCAAAACAATCACCAGTATGCTTTGACTGGTTAGCCGGTGCGCTTATTTCAATAATAATCGTTGGTGCAGCATGGTTTATCAGCTCTTATCAGGGAGCGGTAAGTATTTGGTTGCTTTTAGCATCAGCGTTAACCATTTTGCTTGCAAATCAGCATGGTACAGCTACGGCTAAAACACGCAGTAAAAAACTGTTAATTGCACTATTAGTGGTCTTTAGCTATGTAGCGGCTAAAAATATCTTTGCGTTTGCACTTCCCCTTGAGCAGTGGCGCGAACCTGCATTTAGCCTGGCCGACAGTTGGGTAATAGCCCTTATTTTAACCTTAATGATAGCAAGCTACTGTTTGCGCTATCAATCTTGGCGCCCTCAGGTCAAATCACTGTCTACTTTATTATTTGCAGGCTTGTATTTGGATGAGTGGTTTACACGATTAACACTAAAAATATGGCCGATAAATTTGCCTAATAATGGCCACACTGATTTAAAAAATCATGCCGCTGGGATCACTATTGAGGAATCAAAATGAGCACTCTAACGCCTTCAGATAATAGAGCACTCTCGCTAAGCGACAGTCAAAAGAGCCTACTTGATAAAGTATGCGGTTACATAGCACCAAACTGGCCGTTAGATCAGATGATTGCAGTTAACCCATTTTGGGAAATGCGCCATATGCCAATTGAAGATGTAAGCGCACGACTGGATACCTTATGTAATGCCAACATGCTAATGCCTAAAGATTTTTATCTGCAAAAATATAACACCGGCATAATTACCGACAAACACTTAGCCGATGCCGCAACGCTACTTAATAGTGACTTTAATAAAGAGCAACTATTACAAGCGCTTAAGATTGATGTGCCATTAGTAGACTGGCACAACATTGCTGATTTACTCGACCAGCAACGTAATAAGCATAAAATGGCTTGGCATGATGAAATTACTCATCAGTTAAGTCAGTTTTGTGCTGCGCATTATCAACAACTCGGTCCCATGCTGCATCGTAATGATACTCAAGCCCCATCTGATTTATATCGCCATTGGCTAACTGTTATTCAAGCGGATAAAGGCATTAGCATTGTTATGGATGAACGGCATTTAAATGGCTATTTTAAGCGATTACCCACATCCGCAGATGAACTGATTGCACTGACCCTTAAAACGCTTAATATAAACAATGATTCGTTAGAGTTATACGCTCACTCATTGCTTTTAGATATTAACGGTTGGGCATCTTGGCTTGCGTATTTGCGCTTTCAAGGTCAGCTTTACGACACCCCAACAGATGAGATGAAGCAACTTCTGGCCATGCGCATGGCATGGGACTTAGTGATTTGGCAGTACCTAGCCAATCACGATAGTGCTACATTTAAACAACTACAAAGTCAGTGGCAACAAGAAAAAGCGCTTGTTGTTGAGCGCTTACATGCACATAAATTAGCACAAAAACCATTATGGGTGTGGGCAAAAGCGCTAGAACTAAGTTTTCAATATCCACTTAATGATGCGCTGCAAACCGCGACTAAAGCCCCCGTGAAAAACGCTCAATTACAAGCGGTGTTTTGTATTGATGTTCGCTCGGAAGTGATTCGCCGTGCGCTAGAGTCTCAAAGTCAACATATTGAAACTTTTGGCTTTGCCGGTTTTTTTGGTTTACCTCTGGAATATCAAGAAAATGGCAGTGCTATTACTCGCCCACAGCTCCCTGGGCTACTTAAACCGGCTATACATGCCACGCAAACTCACAAAGACGCAACACTTGAAGCATCACGCCAAAATAGTGCCACATGGCAAAGCTGGTCAAAATCGGCCCCTTCATCGTTTTCTATGGTTGAGTCATCAGGTTGGCTATACGCATTTAAACTAATAAAGAATACCTTTTTATCTAAAGGCGATGCTAAAAAGTGCACCCCAACTGACTGGCAATTAACACAAAACCAGCAGCAACTGACCCTAAAAGACAAAACCGATTTAGCCCAAAAAGTGCTTACTACTTTAGGTATAAAAGCGTTGGCACCACAGGTGATGTTAGTGGGTCATGCTAGCCATACAACCAATAACTTACACAGTGCTGGCCTAGATTGCGGCGCCTGTGGCGGGCAAAGTGGTGAAGTGAATGTGCGAGTGCTCGCAAGCCTACTTAACGATATTCAAGTACGTCAAGCGCTTAAAACTCGGGGACTCACACTGTCAGAAAACACCCAGTTTATTGCAGCCATTCATAATACAACCACAGATGTGATCACCACCTATGATGCTCAACTGGATGATAATCTAAAAAAATGGCTCAGTGTGACAACACAAACAGCTCAGCGCGAACGCTTAGTTAATATAGAGCCAAAGCTGATTGATAAATCAGCGGATGAAATTAATCACGCTTATCATCAACGCGCCCGCGATTGGTCGCAGGTGCGGCCTGAATGGGGACTTGCAAATAATGCCGCCTTTATTGTCGCGCCGCGCTCATGGACGCGAAGTATTAACTTACAGGGGCGCTGTTTTTTACACGATTATGATTGGGAAAGCGATGGCGACTTTGCGATATTAGAGCTTATTATGACCGCGCCTATGATAGTCACCCATTGGATCAATAGCCAATATAATGCCTCAGTTAACGACAATCACAAATACGGCAGTGGTAATAAAATACTTCATAATGCGGTGGGCGGTAACATAGGCTTATTTGAAGGTAATGGCGGCGACCTGCGCATAGGCTTGGCCATACAATCGCTACACAATGGCGATAAATGGATGCACGAACCTATTCGCCTCAATGTATATATTGCTGCGCCACAATCAGCAATCGCAGCAATTTATAACAAGCATACGATGGTGAAGGAACTAATTGATAACCATTGGCTAACACTCATTCGTTGGGGCGATGACAACACCTTAGAGCGCTTTGAAAACGGGTACTTCACTACAGTTGCCCCCTCTAAAGAGCGAGCATGATCAATGTTAAACGCCGTCATTGCCACTAAACATAAAAAGGCACCTTTGATCGCTCCCGCATTGAAGCCACTTGGCTATAATGTGGTAACAACCAGTCTATTTGATACCGATACGCTTGGGATGTTTACTAATGAAGTGCAGCGTGATTGCAGTGCCCAAACAGCAGCACTAATAAAAGCTCAACAAGCGTGTGAACTCACTGGCGAGCAATGTGGGCTTGGTAGTGAAGGCAGCTTTGGAGGTGGCCCATACCCTGGGTTAATGAACTGGGATGAAGAAGTAATTTGTTTTTACGATAAACACACAGACATCGCTATTTATGGACATGCAGGCGGGCCATTTTCACCCAGCAGCTTAACCATTAACAGCGAGACTAATGTTGAATCAATCACGGTCGCATGCCAGCGCTTTAAAGAGCAGCACTGGATACTTGATGACACTCAAACACTTTATAAAGGGCTAAGCTTTGAAGGCTTGGTTGCTTTATTTAAAGAAAAAGCGCCCAAAGCCGGCATAATCACGCCTGATTTAAGAGCTATGTATAGCCCGCAACGCCAAGCTATTATTCGCCTCGCTGCCGAGGACTTAGCAAGGCGGTTGGCATCAAAATGTCCACAATGCCAGTGTGCTAACTTTGTTGCCAAACAACTCACTAAAGGCTTACCCTGTGAACTGTGTAACATGCCCACACAACAAGTAAAATCAACAACCTCTTTGTGTGATAGCTGCGGCTATAACCATATTGAAGCGAATGAAAAACACGTTGCCGATGCAACATATTGCCAGTTTTGTAATCCTTAAGAGTTATTATGACATCAATACAACCGACTCAATTATTAAATACTGAAGAGCGTATTAACCAAGCCGTAGCACTATTAAAAGCCGGCGAATGCGTTGCCTTACCCACAGAAACCGTTTATGGCTTAGCCGCAGATGCGACTAATAGTGATGCTGTAGCGAAAATATTTACCGCGAAAGGACGTCCAACAAATCACCCGCTCATTGTGCATATTCCCAATCAGTCGCATGTGCACCACTGGGCAAAAAATGTAAATAAGGCGGCCATCACGCTTGCTGATGCATTTTGGCCCGGCCCACTCACCCTAATTTTAAATGCTAAAGATGATTTAAACAGTCCGGTAACAGGCGGCTTGCCTACCATTGGACTTCGCGTGCCTGCGCATCCTGAGTTTTTAGCGGTACTAAAACAATTAAATACTGGTCTTGCAGCTCCCTCGGCTAATCGATACAAGCAGTTGAGCCCAATCAACGCAGCTCATGTTATGCGCGATTTGAATGGTCGAATTAGTGCGGTATTACAAGGAGGTGAATGTAATGTAGGTATTGAATCGACCATTGTCGATGCCAGCTCAGAGCAGTTACGCATATTACGCCCAGGACCAATTTCAGCATCTGATATTTTGCAAAAAACTGGACTGCATGTCAGCACGCCACATTCACATAACGAAGTGGTACCGGGTAATGTAAAAGCGCATTATCAGCCTCATGCACCAGCCATGTTGGCTAATACTGAAGATTTCGCTAAAATTTTGAGTGAAAACTCTCAGAGTAAAAGTCACTATTTAATCTATTCTACTCAATTGCAACAGCAATTATTAGCGGGCGACATTCCATCAGAGCGTATTACTAAGCTCAGTAGTTGCCCTATTGAATACGCTAAAAATATGTATAAAGCACTGCATCTTATTGATGAGACGACCCCATTAATTATTTATATCGAAAAGCCGCCAATAAGCAGTGAGTGGGCTGCAGTGAATGATCGCCTTAGTCGCGCGGCTACTAGTTAGCTTGCAGGTATTCAATTACAGAGGTCGCGTTCACAGGTTTGTAAAAGTAATACCCCTGAAAACGTTTACAGCCAATATCCACTAACATATCAAATTGTGCCTGCTCTTCCACGCCTTCAGCGATAACACTTATGTTATGGCTGAAGGCAATGGCAATAATACTTTGCACCATGCTGATAGACTTAGGATCTATTAAAATATCATCTACAAAGCTTTTATCTATTTTAAGTTCATCTATGGGCAGGCGTCTTAATAAACTCAGTGATGAATAGCCTGTACCAAAATCATCCATCGAGAAACGTATTCCACGCGATTTTAAGCTCAGTATAGTTTCAATCACATGCTCAAGGTTATCCATAAACAGTGACTCTGTAATTTCTAAAATGATACTGTGCGGAGCAACATTGTGCGCCTCTATACTTTGCAATAATTTAGGAATAAAAGCACTGCTTTGAAATTGCATCACAGAAATGTTAATTGCTAGTTCAAGAGGCGTATCGCTATGTTGTTGCATCGTTGCAAATTCACTAATAGAGCGCGCTAAAACAAAGTCACCGATTTTAAAAATTAAATCACTTTGCTCCGCAATAGCAATAAACTCAGCAGGTGAAACCATACCCAACTCGCTATCATGCCAACGAATTAGTGCTTCCATAGCATGAATTTTACCCTGCTCATTTACTTGGCACTGATAGGCCATAGAGAATGATTGCTCACTTAGCGCTACATTTAACCGCTCTTCTACTTTTAAACGGCGTAAATAAGCTTGTTTTATACCTGCATGGTAATGGCACAACCACTGTCCTGTATCTTTCGCCCATTGATTAGCCAAATGTGCGCTGCGCACTAGTTTACTTTTGGTTATGCCATGCTCTGGGTAGTTGGCCACACCAACACTCATATTTAAAGGACGTTCGGTATTTTTGGTTTCATATTGTTCAATAGAGGATGCTAATATTTGTTCAAAAGTGTGCCTATTTTGCTCATCCGATAAATGCGGCGTAATAATGCAAAACTCATTGCCACTGTTTCTAAAAACCAAATATGGAGCTGCGAATGTCGCTTGCAACATTGCGGCATAGGCTTTAATTGCCTTATCGCCATACTCCATACCAAAGCGATTATTCATCGAGCGTAAATTGGTAATGTTTATAATTGCCAAGCTAAACGATGTCCCTTTTTTTGCTTCAAAGCTATCACGCAGTGCTTTTCGATTAGGTAACTTAGTTAAATCATCATTACGAGAAAGGTAAAACAGTTCATCAATCCGTTTTTGCTCAGCACGAGCAATAAACCTAAAACCAAAATATAAGAGCGTACAAATCAGTAAATAAATGAAAGAATACCAACAGACCTTCCAATAAAATACACTTTTTATTGGCTGCATCGCTCTGTTTGAAAGTGTCCATAACTGATATCGATCATCAAATTTTGCAGATGTGATATAAGGTTTGCCTTGAATATCAATAATAAGGCTAAATACTTCTTCAGAAGATTTAAGTGCTTGCTTTGTTTTACCCAGCTGTTTTACTAACTCAGCATCTAGAAGGCCAAAAAATTGCTTAGCTTGTGTACGTGTATAACTAGCAATATCAGCGCTTTTGTTTGAGCTATATTGAATGTAGCCATCTAACTCTCTAATAATTAATAAATAATCATCTTGAGTGCTGCTTAAAATATTTAAATATTTGTCACCATTTGAAATAGCCATTCCAGACGTCATCACTGCAATAACTTCTGCGTTTTCGTTTCTTAGCGACTTTCGGATCGGAATTATCCACTCTTGAAGTGTTTCATTATAGTACGTTTTGCCTAATATCATTTTATTAGACTTTAAAGTACGAGCAAAGTTGTCACGTGTTCTTTCATTTTCTTTAAGGTTAACTATGGTAGAAGCATCTAAGTTTGAACTGAAATAGAGTATTTGACCATGCGTATTAAATAATCCAAAACCAGTTGAAACGAGGTTTTCTAACAAAATATTATTAAGGTTCTTTATGAGAGATGTATTTGTAGATGAGCTATTATTAGTAACAATATCTCTGCCAATTAGATCCAGCATAAGCTCTTTATTTCTGAGGGTGCTTTTAAGTGCTTGCGCAGAAAACTCCACACGATTTTGGGAGCTTGTGCGGTATTCTTTTTCGATATTTCGCCATTCATAAGCCAACAAAACGCTTAATAGGACTAGACCGCCTAATAGCAAAAAACAAAAGAGTTTCCATAAATTATTTTTTATTAGTGCCATCTAATTTCTCACAACCCTTTTGGTAGTGTGTTATGTATTTGGGCCCTTAACTGCACTTTATGGCTAGCTTGGTTTTTTTTCAAGCTATTTTGTTGCAAAATTGAAACAAACACAAAAAAGCACCCATTATTTAACAATAAAAAACTGGCGCAATTAACAAAAAATTCAGTAAGAGTATTGTTTTTTATCGCTGAGGTAAGACGTTAATCCATTCTTAAATTGTATATACGTTTATCGCAGTGGTTATTGAGCGGCTATTATAATTTATTCCGTAAATATAATACTGATTTAAAACAATACCTTTAGTTCAAAATTACAATTAAAACTAGCATTTGAATTAAGCGCTTTAGCTTAGTCATAATTATGCAACAATCATCAGCGATAATAGCTGCATTATTAGTCAATATAGTTTTATAAGCCCCCATGAGTGAATCCATGGTGCAATTAACCTTTGCACTACCGTCATTTGAAGATCCTATCTCTGCGGCACTGAGCCACAGCATGGAATTTGAAACGCTGTCACAGCAGGCCAATAGCCAGCATCAAATTGCTTTGCAATGCGTTTTGCCTGAGGCTGCCCATGAAGGTGATATTATTTCACTTAGCGCAACGTTGCCAAACGCACGTGAAGCTCAGTACTACACAGAAAAAAAGCTCAGCCAACTTGATTTAGAGCAAGGACGAGTCACGCTTAGGTTAAGTCAAATAGCGCACCGTCGTGGTTTTGTAATGCAAATGATTTTGCATGGTAAACACGGTACGTTAAAAAATAGCTTGCAATTTGATATGCACATTAACCAATTTGGTAATGGATATACTGTACCAATAAATACGATTACGCCGCCAAAGCCTCATCGCGTTCGTCAGTACCTTGCCAGTGTGGGAACAGCTTTAATCTCACTTTTTTAGCTCTTGTTATAAACTTTTCCATTAAGCTTTAATTAGTTAATCAGCAAAGCTCACTTTACCCATAGTAATATCTAAAATTCCACCCCTTTTATTTTTTGCACTTTGTCGCTGCCCTGCTAAACATTCGTTTGCCAAAATAGCAAACAGCACCGCCTCTTTGGCATCGGGGTGAACACCTAAATCATCAGTATTCTTAAACGCCTTAATATTTGGGCAGTGTATTAGTAATTGCTCCATCAATAATGGATTATGAATTCCTCCACCACTGGCATATACCACACAGTTTTGAACCCCTTCAGCACAGTCATTTAACGCCCTAGCAATCGTAGTCGCAGAAAGCGCATTTAATGTCGCCAACACATCTTCATGGCTTAAATCTTGGGTTGCGGTTTGGGCTTGGGCTGCGCGTAATAAGGCTAAATTAAACACCTCAGGCCCTGTTGTTTTTGGCAGTGATAATTTAAAAAACGCATTATCGCTGAGCGCTTTTAGCAGTTTTGCATTCACCTTGCCTGCTTTGGCAAGCTTTGCGCCCTCATCATAATGCAGCCCTTTAAAATAAGACTGTACGTAGGCATCCATAATGGTGTTACCTGGGCCTATGTCGCTACTAAACACGCTACTAGTATCACCGTTTTTAGGTAAAAACGTTAAGTTTGCAATGCCACCCATGTTTAATAAAATGCGGTTTTCATCAGGGCTGGCAAAAAATAAATAATCGCCATATACCGCTAAAGGTGCGCCTTCGCCCCCTGCGGCTATGTGCTTTTGCCTAAAATCGCCAACAGTGGTAATGCTTGTAGTAACTGCTATTTGGTCACTATCACCTATTTGCAAGGTGCCATGTTTAAAGTCATGATGGTTATGCTGCGACTGCGGACAGTGATAAATAGTTTGCCCGTGGCTTGCTATGGCATCAATACTCGCAGGGTCAATACCCCATGCAATTAAACACTGATTAACCATAGCACCATGGAGTTTTCCCACCCAAGGGTGTAACAAAGTCAGCACTTCTAAATCGCATTCGCGCTTGGCAAATACCTGCTTTATTTTAGTTTTATACTCGTCGCTGTATTCAACCGTAGTAAAATTTTTAACCTCTATTTGTGTATGTAAACCCGCACCGGTTATTTTACATAGCGCCACATCTAAACCATCTAAAGAGGTGCCACTCATTAAACCAATAATTAAACGACTGGGCTTTTTAGCGCTATTATAAAGGGCTTCGATATGAGGATGCATAGAGACTCTGTCTGGGTGTTTTTTACATTTTAAAAGAGTTTTAAGCAAAGTTATACCTGTATACACTTTAATTTTAATGAATTGTTTTTCATTGTTTAAGCGTTTAAAGCTTGCTAAGTTATTGCCTGATAATAACAAACTCATTTGTAGCATGATCACTTTACGAGCATTTAAACAACACGATACCTGCCAAATAGTCACCATTTTGAACGATCAACAAGTAGCTCGCTATTTGTCCTCTAAAATTCCATTTCCTTATACCCAAGCAGATGCAAACTGGTGGGTAAATGAGGGAGCAAAATTTGGCATCATTAAAGCCATTGAAGTTGATGGCCTGTGTGTTGGTTGTATTGGTGTTATTCCTGGTGAATTTGAGTATAGCCACAGTGGCGAAATAGGTTATTGGCTTAGTCAGCAATATTGGGGGCAAGGAATTATCACCCAAGCCATTAAGCTTATTTGCAAAGAAGCATTTGACAGTAGTGAGTTAAATAGAATCTTTGCTACGGTATTTTCAGGTAATATTGGCTCCATAAAAGCACTCACCAAAGCAGAGTTTTCATTAGAAGCGCAACTCAAGCAAGCTATCTATAAAAACAACCAATTTTACGACGCTATTATTTTAAGCTTACTTAAAAACCATCAACCTAATCTAAATTAGAATAAATACTCTATGCAGGGTTGAATTAACACTCTCTCGCCCAAAGCTCGTGTATCAAGGTACAAATTTTGTCCGCCTATCCGCGCATTATTGTTGAGCAATGTATCGTTTTAAAGCTTAAACATTCGGTATATAGGTGGTTTTTTCACTCTATTTTGGAGATTTTTATGTCCACAACCAGTCGTCAATTTACTTTAGCATCACGTCCACATGGTGCTCCTACTAATGAAAATTTTGAACTTAAAAACGTAGAGTTACCATCATTAAAAGATGGTGAAGTATTGCTGCGTACTATTTATTTATCACTGGACCCCTACATGCGTGGTCGCATGAGCGATGCTAAATCGTATGCCGACCCTGTAGAAATTGGCGATGTAATGGTTGGTGCAACGGTTTGCCAAGTCGAATCATCTAAAAATGATAAGTTTAGCGAAGGCGAATGGGTATTAGCATATACAGGCTGGCAAACTTACGCTATCTCAAATGGCGAGGGCTTAATGTCATTAGGTAAAGAGCCAACTAATCCGTCTTACGCACTTGGTATTATGGGTATGCCTGGCTTTACCGCCTACATGGGCTTACTAGATATTGGCGCACCTAAAGCGGGTGAAACCGTTGTTGTTGCAGCAGCTACAGGCCCAGTAGGCGCAACGGTTGGTCAAATCGCTAAAATTAAAGGCTGTAAAGTAGTAGGCGTTGCCGGAGGCAGCGAAAAATGTGCTCATGCTGTTGAAACTCTTGGTTTTGACGCGTGTATAGATCATAAAGCCGAAGATTTTGCCGAGCAGTTAGAAAAAGCATGTGAGCAAGGCATTGATGTTTATTATGAAAATGTGGGCGGAAAAGTGTTTGATGCCGTATTACCTTTGCTTAATACCTCAGCACGCGTGCCTATCTGTGGTTTGGTATCGCAATATAATGCCACCAGCTTGCCTGAAGGTCCTGATAGATTAGGTATGCTAATGGGACAATTGTTAACTAAGCGTATTAAAATGCAGGGCTTTATCATTTTTGATGACTATGGCGATCGTTATGACGAATTTGCACAAGACATGCAAAAGTGGCTGCAAGACGGAAAAGTTCAGTACCGCGAACATCTTGTAGATGGTTTCGAAAAAACCATCAGCGCATTTAACGACATGATCAGCGGGAAGAACTTTGGTAAAACCGTAGTAAAGATTAACAGCCCACTATAATAACATTCAGGCTGTGTTGTAATTCAACACAGCTCAATAAGGAAGAAAATGATTAAACTACACCACTTAAACAAGTCTCGTTCTAAACGTATTATTTGGTTATTAGAAGAGCTTGAGGTTGATTACGAAATTGTTGCTTATCAGCGCAATACTGAAACTTTTTTAGCCCCTGATGAGCTTAAAAGTGTGCATCCGCTGGGTAAATCGCCAGTTATAGAAGATGATGGCTTAGTGATCGCCGAGTCTGGTGCTATCACGGATTACCTGATCACTAAATATGGCAAAGGTAAGTTTGCACCAGTCACAGGTACTGCAGAATTTGTAGACTACCAACAATGGCTTCACTTTGCAGAAAGCTCTGCAATTTTACCATTATTGCTAAAAATGTTTGTCCAGAAAGATGGTGCTAAAACGCAATTTTTAGAGGGCTATGCCGATACTGAAACCGCTAAAGTAATTAGCTACTTTAACAGCCGCCTTGAAGGCAAACGTTATTTAGTGGGCGATACTCTCACTGGTGCCGATTTTATGATGTCGTTTATTGTTGAAATCGTTAAAAACGCTGGCCAACTAGGGCACTTTAAAAACCTAGTTAAATACGATGAGCAATTACAATCTCACGAAAAGTTTCATACTGCCAACGAGCTTGAAGCTAAATACGATTAATTTTATGTTCGCTTTGATTGTGGCTAACGCAATCAGAGCGACAATCTCGTTACTCAGGCCTGTCTAAATAAATTTGTTTAAACGCATTAAAATTCAATTCAAATAATTCAACCAAAGTCGGATCGAAATGATTACCTGCGCCTTTAATTATCTCAGCTTTTGCTTCATCCATGCTCCAAGGCTCTTTATAACAACGACGACAACATAACGCATCAAACACGTCAGCAATCGCAGTAATTCGGCCCTCTAAACTTATATCTTGCTGTTTTTTAGCGTGCGGATAACCCGCTCCATCCCATCGTTCGTGATGATCAATCGCAATATTAGCCGCCATATCAATGACAGGATTTCCCGTACCTTTGAGTATTTCCCAGCCTTTGGTGGTGTGCTGTTTCATAATTTCCCATTCATCAGGGTCTAATTTAGCAGGTTTGTTTAAAATCAAGTCTGGAACGCCAACCTTTCCTACATCGTGCAACTGCGCTGCTAAACTAATTCTATCGCAATATGCTCTATTTTGATTATGTAACTCAGCTAACAATTTGGCATATAAACCTACCCTGATCACGTGGGAACCTGTCTCTTTAGAGCGTGACTCCATCGCCCCACCCATTAACGATATAGCAAGCTGTTGTGTTTCTTCAACTGAATTGGCTAATAATAGGCTTTCAAATGTTAAAACCACATTACCTAAAAATAAATCGACTAGTTGCTGAGCTTCTTTTTTAACCGGTTGTAATGATTGGAATGCTAAAATAGAATCGAGCCCTTTTTGGGAGTGATGAAAATAAACATAATGATCATCTGCTATAAAATTCTGCTTAGTTTGCTTTGCTCTTAAAAAATACTCTTGATGTTTTTGTGGAATACTGTCAATTCCGTTGCCCGTGAATAAATGTATGCCAGAAAGCTCTCCTTCAATCATTTGTAGTCTTTGATCTAGCTGGCAAATGCCAAATACTTTAGGCGCATCAATATAGAGATTTGCCTCGCTCATATTCAGCACTAACTTAAGCTCTTCCATAACAACAGAGGTAAACTCAACTAAATCACCAATTTGGGTAATAGTAGAAATTGCTTTTATTAGTCGCTTTAAATTATGGCGGTGGGTTTGTAACATGCAAATATCGCGATACGCTCGCAAAGAAGTATAAAAAATTAATTCAAGGTCATGGCTTTGCAGTTGGCTCTTTGCTTTATAGCCATCAATATCATAATCGCGGATAACACTGCGCTCTGGCGCAACCCCAGGCTGTCCGGTTCTTAAAATAATTCGGCTGTACACATTTTGTAAGTCTTGGCGTATGTAACGAGCAAGCTCTAAGCCTGCATGCTCTGTCTCCATAACAACATCGAGCAAAATTAAAGCATAGCGTTCTGAGCTTTGTAGTTTTTCTTTTGCTTGAGCTGCACTATAAACACTGTGCAGCTCGATAGGGCGTTGCTCAAATTCAAAGCGCTTCATTGCAAGTTGAGTTACTTGGTGCACCGAATCATCGTCATCCACCACTAAAATTTTCCATGGTTCAACGTTTTCAATATCCAAAGCCTGCTTTAAAACGTCATCATCTTGTAACCAATCCATAAACACACCCTGCTAATTATTGAGTTGATAGCGTTAAGGGAAATTGAATGAAAAAATAAACACCTGGTGTTTGTTTTTTCTTTACAAATATTTGCCCTTTCAAGCGGTGTACAACAAGGTTATACACAATATTCATGCCTAAACCGCTACCGCCACCCGCTCTATTTGTGGTGTAAAAGGGATCAAACACTCTTTTTCGAGCTTCTTCAGTCAAGCCGCATCCATCATCTTGATAATGAATTTGAACATATTCTGAGTATTCTATATGAACCGTGATTAGCCCTTTTCGATTGCCATTACCATAGCCGTGGACAATAGAATTCATGACTAAGTTTGTAAAAATTTGCGCTAAAGCCCCCGGATCAGAGTAGACCTCTGGTTCAAGCTCGGTTGCTGTAACCTTAATATCAATCTCTGTCGTTTTTACTGTGTGATACAGGCTTCTGAGCACTTCATTAAAATATTGGCTAATATATAAGCTACGAAGCTCTTCTGTGGTTTGATCAACCGCAACACGTTTAAAGCTGCTGATTAAACCAGCGGCGCGTTGCATATTTTTCAGTAAAATGTCACAACTTAAATCAACTTCAGTAATAAATTCGCTAAACTGCGTTTTACTCAAGGAGCCAGAAGCAACTTTGTTTTTAGTTTCAATTAGTATTTGTCTCAAATGCGACGTCGCAGTTACACAAACACCTAATGGCGTATTCACTTCATGTGCGACGCCACTAACTAAACTGCCAAGTGATGACATTTTTTCTGCTTCAACAAGCTCTTGTTGAGTGCGGCGAAGCTTTATGGTTTGTTCAAGTAAAGCTTGTTCTGCCTCATAGCGTTTACTCGACATTAAATTAATAGAATCACTTAGACGGTCATGAGGGCCGCGCTTAGATACAGTTTGAGAAAAGTCGCCACTGGCTATAGCTGAGCAAACCTGATCAATATCTTTACTGGCTTTAATTAAACGCTCAAAACTTCTAAACATAGTGCCAAGCTCATCTTTTTGAGCCATATATTTTTGAGCATGAATGGATAAATCTCCATTAGCTAGCTGTTCAACAGATTTAATCGCAATATTAATACGCTTAGTTGTTCTGTTAATAAAATACCAAAAGAGTAAAAAAATCAGTAATACACTTGCAAAAGCGGCTGCCAATAATGGTTTAAATTGCGCTTGAATAGGCCCAATAATATCCAATTCAGAGCGGCGCACTATCACTGTCCAATTACCAGTGGCAACCTTGGCCTTATCAAAATAGAAAACCCCAGAATCAAAAGGATCGTTAGCAGATAGTACCTCTCTTTCTTGTCCCTGTGACTTTAGCTGCTTGGCTATACTTGCATAATTAGTATCTAAAATTGCTTTCGTTTTTAATCCTGAGTAATTCAATGTCGTTGCAATCACGTTGTCGCGTTGACTGAGTAGCAAAACATCAATTTTTAATTGCTGCTTTATGGTTTGTAAAAACTCAGTGATGTCAGCAAGTGCTCTATCTACGCTTGCCATACCGACAAATTTATCATTAATGATAATGGGCGAACTTTGTTCAACTAGCATTCTTCCCTCGTAAACATAGGGCTCAGTGATCATCGTTTCGGTATTGCCATCACGTAAAAACTGTTGACGTACTCCCTCATAATAAAGACTAGATTCCATGTCCACCAAGGGCTCAAGTAACAAGCGTTCAGAGTCACTAAAATCACGATGCCAATAAGGTAAAAAACGACCGGTTTGGTCTACATAAACGCCCTCTTTTAATGGCGAAGCATTCACATAGGCTTGATCTTGATTATCGGCATTAGGCTCATAACCAAAAGAAGCCCCCACGAATGAAGGATTCATTTTAAGCACTGCACGAACAAAATTAATACTTGCCTCTCTATCACCAAACAACCCATTTTGCTGTGCTAAGGCCATAATTTCGGTAGTGCGTACTGCCAATTGCGTCTCTTCATTTACTTTTGCAGCAATAGTATCGGCGGTCTGACTCAAGTTAAGCTTTGCTTGCATAACAGCCTGATTAAGGCTGGTTGAATACCAGTAACTCAAAATACCAGTAATAATAAGCATTACGGGAAATGCCAAATAAAGCAGCATTTTTCCTTGCAAAGAATGTATGAGTGTTAGTCGCATAATTTTAGGCTTAAACAAGCAAGCCAATGTCCTGAGGATTTGAAGTAGTAAGCTTAAAAATTAGACTATAAAAGTAGGGTAGGCAAATGAATTGTGTAGAAATTTATTTATATGTCAGGCTTTAGCAAATACTAAAATTAACAGCCATTTTGCATTAGAACTTACTGCTAACTTGTTAACGGAGTAATAGCGCAGTAATTTATTATATTCCTGCAATCTCGCGTTCGGTAATACATTCATCTGACGCCATTTCGAATTCTCGACACGTTAATGGGCGATTTTCGTAAATAGTACACATTAACGTATTACGATCGAGTGCTTGGCACCAACCATCGTCGCCGCGCTTCATGACTTCACTGCCCCATTTGTCGTAATCAATATACTGAAAAGGGACACCGGTATCACTAACGATACGCACTTCTAATTGGCAACAACACGCTTGGCAATTAGCACAAGTAACGGCGGTTGTATCGATATTTTCAACAGCAATGATTGAGTTTGACATACAGACTTATGAGAAATGATATACAACCTACAGGATACACGAGCGGAGCAATGGTGACAGTAAAATAACTGTCAGATTTTATAAACATCGTCATATGTAATTAACCAATTACTAAAAAAGCGTGCTGGTTAATCAGCACGCTTATTAGTTACGGATTAAAAAGTGAAAACCACTTTAACGTTATCCGATACAGCCGATGAAGAAACAAAGCCAATGGTGTTAGGGTTAGCTGAGACCATTTTGATCACTTCACTGTCATTTTCTAACTCTTTAGGCGGTGTGCCTTTTCCTGTAAAAATCAGTTTTGACCAATACGCTTTTAACTGGTTAGAAGTTTTGTTGAGCAATTTACTATTAAATTGCTCGGTTGCAGCACTGCTTGATTCTTGAGATATTGGAATGATCTTATTACCATTACTAAATGACTTTTCTTTTCCTGTATAAATTCGACTAATAACAGACTCATCAAAACTACTTTCATTTGAGGGATGCACAATAATAGCAAAATCTGCATAGGCGAAGTTAGTAAACAAGAATATTACACAAAATATTAATTTTTTCATCTTACTTCTCCTTAAAATACAACATCAACACCAAGGGTGATTGCTTTACTATCACCAGCCACAGCTAAATCAAACGAATCATCTTTAACCCTATCGTATTGCACTTTAAATGCCGCTGACGGATGAAAGTCCCACCTCACACCAACAGCAAATGTATTATGCTGCTCTGTATCGCCCTCACCTTCTTGTTCAAAGTCTGAAAACATGACATAGGGGGTAATTGAGTCAAAACGATAGCCCGCACTGATCATATAAGTATCAAGATTACCATCTAGGTCTAAGCGGTTAAGTTCACTTAAAACAAAAAAATCACCAAAATCAAGATTTGCAGCTAAGCCATAAAATTTACCATCTCTGCTGTCTTTACCGTCCCACAAAACGGGTTCACCCGCGCGAAAACGCTTGTTGGTATATTGCATGTGGGTCACTCTTAGTTCGAGCCAGTCACGATTAAGTAGTAGTACGCCACCTAGCATATCTTCCCAAATTTCTCTTGTCGGCTCTTGAAAGAAGAAGTCTGATAACAGTTTGTTATCGTCATCATCTTCTTTACCGGTATAAACATTTGCAGATACTCCCCAGTCACCTACAGAGCCTGAGTAAAGTAAATTAACCCCCTCGTAGTTAAATACTTGCCATGTATAGTTGTCAGCAGGGGCCCGCATCCACACATATGCATAACCTACATCGAAGAAGTCTGAATAATAAAATAGTGGTAAACGCTTCTTACCGGCTTGAATAGTCCAATTATCGTTAATATCGTAAGAAATATAGGCCCATTCAAAATTTGCCTCAAAGTCGTTAACTCCTCTGGCAACTAGCTGACCAGTGACAGAAAGGCCTTCACCTAAATCGCCTGATACCTGTAATCCAATCAAAGACTCTGGCGAAAAGGATAAATCTTCAGTGTAGGCACTTACATTTGGGTAGTCCGCAAGAAAGGTTGGTTCAACGCCATATTGCGGGACACCGGTGCCGCTTAGCACTTTACCCGCATTAATACTCGCGAAACCTGAAATATTAATTTCAGCATAACTACTTGCTGATACAAATACCCCCAATAGTATAATTTTTTGCAGTTTCATTGATCACCTCATTATTATAATGGCCGTCATAGCCAATTTGAGTATAGTAAAGCGAAGAAAAGAAACAAAAAATTAACACTTTTTATTTTTAGACTGGTTTTTCATATTAATTAGGCGCCGACCTTGATAGCAATATTGCTTTAATTTCGCTGTAGCGCTGTTGCTCACACAATGCGAAACCACTTAATTGGCGTACTTTATTGCGTGCAAATAGCGGCACACTCATTCCCGCTAAAAACCGACATTGGGTTTCAATGCCAACATTATGCACCCCTTTCGTTGCCATATGTACCAAAAACTCATCCACCTTTTGATATATAAGTACTGTATCAATTTTTGCAGGAGTGATTGAATATTCAAGCTTGACCGCATGTCCACGGCACACACTACAATGCCCACATTGCTGTGGCGCATTCGCATCATCGAAGTAACGGGCTAAGTTATAGCTTAAACAAGATTGCAGCTCAAAAAAGCGCACCAAAGCAGCAATCCGTTTTATTTCAGCTTGCTCTTTATCGGTAAAGTAATCATGTAACTGCTGGGCAAGTGCAGGGTTATTAATCACCTCGCTATGCACTTTGTACACTTGAGTAATACGCTTAGTTTCAAGGGTGATAAGGTTTTTTTCTGCTAAATAATCAAGCGCGGCTACAACACGTTTACGGTCAACCTGTGCGGCTTGCGTTAGGGAGTCAAAGTTAAGTGTGCCCCATATTTTTTTAAAGTCGGTATGGCTAAATATTTGCGATAAAAAAGCTTGGCGCTGCTGATCAAACTGATTAAGCAACTCATTTTTATCAACTAAAAATTTATACTTAAAATCGGCGTAATACGCATATTGCGGGGTTATTGCACCTTGTATTTCCAATTGTACCAGTAAGGTTTTAAGGGCAAGCTGGCGAATATTACTTTCGCTAGATAAGCTATATTCTTGCATTTCCCATTGCTGTTGAGCTTGGCGAATATCGTTAATAACATATTCAATACCGCCGAGCTCTGGGGTATCGCCGTACACAAAGTTTTCGACTGTATTTAAGCCATCTAGATTAGCCAGCGTATAGCAATTCGATGGGTTGCCATCACGTCCTGCACGGCCAATTTCTTGGCTGTAGTTTTCAATTGATTTAGGTAAATCGTAGTGAATTACAAAACGAATGTCTGATTTATCAACCCCCATGCCAAAGGCAATAGTGGCGACCACTACATTTATTTTTCCCGCCATAAAATCATCTTGAATTTGCCCGCGTAGGGTGTCTTCAAGCCCGGCATGATACGCCACCGCCTGCAGGCCCTGTGCGCTTAACATATTGGCTACTTGTTCAGCACTTTGCTGCAGCGTGACATACACAATACCGGGGCCGGTTTGCGCACGGACAATTTCAGTAAGCTCAGTATTTTTATCAGCCGTTTTAACACTCAGCACATTTAAATCTAAATTAGCGCGATAAAACCCCGTTTGCACAATGCATTGTGGATCAATAGCAAATCGCTCTGCCATATCGCGTTTAACTTTTTTAGTAGCGGTGGCGGTTAATAGTAGCACTAACGGAATATTTAGCTCTTCACGGTAACGCGGTAACTTTAAGTAATCGGGTCTAAAGTTATGACCCCACTCAGAAATACAATGCGCTTCGTCTACTACCAACATAGAAAGTGCCACTTGGCTAATAAATTCTCTAAAGCGTTCGTTTTTAAAGCGCTCAACTGACACCATTAACACTTTAATTTTACCACCGCGCACATCGTTCATTACCGTACTGCTTTGCATTTGATCTTGGCTTGAATCAAGACTTGCGGCATAAATGCCTTTGCTGTTTAAAAAACTTATTTGATCTTTCATCAACGCTAATAATGGCGATACTACCAAGGTTAAATGCGGTAAATGTAACGCAGTAAGTTGATAGCACAAGGATTTACCCGACCCCGTTGGAAATATAGCCAGTGATGATTGGCCATTTAGCAATTGCTCTATGGTTTGTTGTTGCCCTGCTCTAAACTGATTAAAACCAAAATGTTGCTCAAGAGACTGAACTAGCGAGGTACTCATAAAAGCGTCCTTTTTATGTCGGTGCCCATAAATACTGTAAATGCGCAGTAGATGAAATATTTGCATATCAGTATACAGCATATCATTGGATTTATTGCTGACATATCCTTCAATTAGGCGCACACTATAGCCCTATAAAAGCATGCTTTGCCAAAATAATTTTTTGATACCCAAGTCATTTTAAAAATCAACGTACAGAAATTGCTTCGGTATATTATTTTTAAGGGCATAGTCATGGACAAAACCATACCAAAAATTGTCATCATAGGCGGTGGCGCTGGTGGGCTTGAGCTAGCAACTCAATTAGGGCACAAATTAGGAAAGAAACAACACGCAAATATATTACTCATTGATAAAAACCGCACTCATATATGGAAACCGTTATTGCATGAAGTAGCAACCGGCTCTATTGATGCCGATTTAGATGGCGTTGTATACTCAGCGCATGCGGCCAAGCACCACTATAACTTCCAACTTGGTACCTTTTGTAACCTCGATAACAGTAATAAAACCATTACCTTAAGCCCTCTATATGACGAGTTAGGGCATCAAATACTACCTAAACGAACCGTACACTATGATCATTTAGTTATTGCCATTGGCAGTGTCAGTAACGACTTCAACACCCCGGGTATTAAAGACCATTGCTTTTACCTTGATTCAAACCAACAAGCCGAGCGTTTTCAACACGCCTTACTAGATAACTTTACTCGCCTTCATCAAGACGACGACCCATTGCATTCATTAAACATTGCTATTGTTGGCGGTGGGGCAACTGGCGTTGAACTCTCAGCTGAGTTGTATCATGTTTCTGATTTACTCAAAATATACGGTTTAACCAATATGTCGGCGAAACGCTTGCACATACATTTGATTGAAGCGGGTCCCAGAATTTTACCGGCGCTGTCTGAGCGAATTGCCAGCTCAGCCAAACGTGAATTATTAAGATTAGGGGTTACCGTACGAGAAAACACCCAAGTTAAACAAGCAACCGAGCATGGCTTTATCACTAATAATGACGAGCAAATAAATGCGGATATTATGGTGTGGGCAGCAGGAGTAAAAGCACCCGATTTCATTAAAGGGCTAGACATATTTGAGCTGACACGTAGCAATCAAATAAAAGTGAATGATTACTTACAAAGTAGCCAAGACCCTCAAATCTATGTACTCGGTGATTGCTGCGCGTTTACTCAAGACGATGGGACTCAAGTGCCGCCACGCGCACAATCGGCTCATCAAATGGCACAATGCGTTGAAAAAAATCTAATTGCCACACTACGTGAGCAGCCCCTGAAAAAGTTTGAATATAATGACCATGGCTCACTGGTAAATTTATCGCGATACAGCACGGTGGGCAGCTTAATGGGTAACCTAACCAGTAGTAGCTTTTTTATTGAAGGTAAAATTGCCCGCTTTATGTATATCTCACTATATAGAATGCATCAGCGCGCTATCCACGGCAGTGCCAAAACCTTTGCTTTGTGGATCAGCGAAAAAGTACTGCGTGTTGTTCGCCCAAAAATGAAATTGCACTAAATAACCTGAAACCCGGATAATAAATCCATCTCAAGCAGATTTCAGGTTAAATAGCTACATCAGCCGCGGTAATAAATAAGATTAAACAAATATTTATTACCGCCGTCTTTAATTTTTCACAATTCCCATATAAATTTACATAAACCACTCACGGAATTTAGTAATGACCTTTAAAACGCTTATTTTTAATTTTGATGGTACCGGCAGTGAACCCCGCGACGCAGATCAGTTCAGTACAGAGCATTTTAAAGAAGACGCCAGTATTTCTAATATTCTAAAACTACACTTATTGCTCGGCGGTAAACTTGATGATTCACCCACTACCCCATTTTCACAGCAACTAAGCTTTTATTACCAAGGCATAGGCACCAAAGGCAGTCGTTTAAAACGAATTTTAAATCAAACACTTGCCCCACGTTCTGAAGATGTGGCCAGCATTTTGACTCAGGCTATCACAGATTTTAAGCAGCATTATCAAAGTGGCGATACTGTTCTACTTACCGGTTTTAGCAGAGGCGCTGCATTAGCAAGGCGTTTTGCTAAATGCCTAGAGCCATTAATAAATGAGCAAGTATATTTGTGTGTTTTTGACACCGTGGCCTCAATTGGCCTATCAAAGATAAGTAAAGCTGCCCGTGGCGCAGAGCATGTGGTTTTTGAAAATCATACTATTGCCAATAATGTAGCTGGGGCCCTGCATTGTGTTGCGCTCGATGAAAAACGACGGGCCTTTGAGCCCACATTAATGAATCAACAAGCTAACATTACCGAGCTGTGGTTTGCAGGAGCCCACTCCGATGTAGGGGGCGGCTACTATCGCGATGGACTTGCCGATATCTGCTTGCGTTATGCGCTTGAGTGGCTCATTGCTCAGTCGCTATCGGTTTCGTTATTAACCAGTCATGACATAGACTATGAAAACCTTTTACCTGAGAGTAACTTAGTTGCCCAAGATGATGTGACAGTTATTCCCGATCCACTGGCGCTAAGTCATCAACAAAATTACTTTTGGTTAAACCCATTTTTTAAGCTGGTTGATAGGCAGTGCTGTGTATTAATTAACGATGAAATTAGCCACAATGCTCCATTAATACATCACAGTGTTGCCCAGCGAATTAATAAGTTAACCAGCTACCGACCTGAATCGTTAAAAAATATACATTATAAAATGATTTACAGCGATGACAGTACACTAAACTTTATGGGGCTTAGTAGTCATATAATGCTCGCCAATCAAAATATGAGCTTACTGAGTGTTAATCAAAGCCAAGATGTGATGGTGTACGCCAGTGAAGCTTACAACGCTACCGGCTTAATGCTTGCCCAAGGTGCAACCTATCGCTTTACTCCTTACCCTAACCAATTTTGGTATGACGATGGTGTAAAGTGCCCTCCCTCTGGCTGGCATCGCGATAATGTGCAACTCGGCGTTAAAGAAATCCCTATGGCATTACTTGAGCCATTTAGGCGTTTAGCCACGGCGCAGTGGTTTAGCTTAATAGGAACAATTGGCCAAAGCGATGATCATGCATTTGAAATTGCCGAAGGCGTTGAAATAACCATTAAAAAATCAGGAGAATTTTGTCCATTTGCTAATGATTTAAGTCGTTTTTATGGGGCGAATGCTGGCAGAATAAAGCTCAAGGTAACACGCTTAAACTGATAAAGTGCCCTAATAATCAGTGCACTTTATACTGCAAAGTGCACTGAGCTAGGGATAGCTGGTGGATGTTATTGCTTTTTCATTTTATGCCCTTTCACGGCATAAAATAATATAAATAAGTAACAAGGTAACAATACAGAGTAGCCAGTTTGTAGCGAGGTAAAGCCGCTCAGTAAGCCCCATAACACCGGACCAAATGCACCGCCCGCTATACCCATTACTAACAGTGCTGAGCCTGTGCTGGTTAGTTTACCTAAACCCGATAACGCAAGTGGGAAGACCGCTGGCCAAACAATGGCGTTTGCTAGGCCTAAAAAGGCAATTAGCAGTAAAGCATCTGGTAAATTAGCGCCTCCTAAAGGCACTAGTATGGCATTGGCAATAACAAAAGACTGCGCATCAATAAACAAAATGCAAAGGGTGATCACAATACCCAATACAGCCGATGCTGTTAAGGCCGCTTGCTGAGAGATAAATTTAGGGATAAGTAAAATACCTAAAATATAACCAAACACCATAAACATCATAGTGTATGAAGTCATTACCCCATAGTTTTCAATACCCAGCGATAGTGCAAAAGTACCTATGGTATCGCCAGCAATAACCTCTACCGCAACATACAAAAAGATAGCAATAGCACCTAACACCAAGTTTGGATGAGAGAGTGTTTCACGAATTTCACCTTTGTCGTTTATTGCTTCTACTTCATCATTGATAAGCTCAGGCAGCGGAGACTTTTTAACCGCAAAAGCTAATACACCAATAAATAAGGCCATGCCTAAGTAAGGTAAAATAAGACCATTTGCCATATCATCAACTTGCTGTTGGCTTAGATCTGTGCCCACGGTACCGGTAAAGTTACTTAAAATTAAGGCGGTAAAAACCATCGGTGAGATAACTCCTGCGCCTTTATTTAAAATCCCCATAATACTAATACGTACAGCAGCCGATTCTTCTGGCCCTAAACGTACTACATAAGGATTAACCGCGGTTTGTAATAAGGTTTGCCCTGCACCCATTACCAACTGCGCTAGTAAAAACAAAGGAAAAAACTGCGACATAGCAGCAGGAATAAACATTAAGCCTGCTAACATCATACAGCCCATCCCCAATGCCATACCGTTTTTGTAGCCGACCTTTTTGATCAGTACTGCCGAGGGCAGCGCAGTAAATGTGACCGCAATATAAAAGGAAAATAAAATTAACGACCCTTGAAATGGGGTTAATTGTAAAATTTGACTTAAGTAAGGCATTAACGAGCCATTGAGCCAAGTAGCAAAGCCCAGTATAAAAAATAATACCGCAACAATGGCCATGGGGACCACGCTACTATTTTTGGACGTATCCATAACATTGGTTGTCATGTTATTTTCCTTTATTTATATTTATTATGTTGTTAACAAACCTGAGCGCCGCCAATCCACGTGCTAATGACTTGTTGTTGTGTGTTTAATTGTACAAAATCTGCTGGACTACCCAATATTAATCGCCCGTGTGTGGCGGACAACTTTAAATACTGAGCAGGATATAAACTCGCCATTTTAAGCGCTTGCGCTAATGGCTGCTTTAAATGAGTTACAGTGTTTCTAACAGCGGTTGCCATATCAAGCGCAGAGCCGGCCAACTCACCTGTTGTAGAGGTGAGTTTACCATTCTCTAAGGTGACAGTTCGGTCAAAAAAAGCAAACTGAGTATCATCTGTTCCCACTGGTGGCATCGCATCAGTAACTAAAAATACGCGCCCCATTGGTTTTGCTTTTAATGCCAGTTGGCATGCTGCGTAATCAACATGATGGCCATCAACAATTAAGCCACAATAAGTATCATCATTTAATAATGCACAGCCAACCACTCCCGGCTCACGCCCTTGTAGTGGTGACATAGCATTATACAAATGCGTAAATCCGGTTGCCCCAGCATCAACGCCCTGTTGAGCCTGTTCAAAGCTTGCGTTGGTATGACCTAAACAAACCTGAATCCCTAAATCGCACATTTTGGTAATATCGCTTGGTAGTACATTTTCAGGCGCTAAGGTGACTACGACTTTACCTAAATCTTGGCGAGATAACACCTGCCACTCTTGTTCAGAAATAGGACGAATAAAATCAGCGCTGTGAGCCCCCTTTTTTGCCACTGACAAATGCGGCCCTTCAAAGTGAATACCAATAATACCTGGCGTTTTTTGGGCTATCGCCTGAGCAATTACATCGGCTGCTTGGCGCATTACTTCTACAGTGTCAGTAATTAACGTTGGCAGCATAGCAGTTGTACCGTATTTGGCATGTGCTAGCAGTATTTTTTTAACCCCTGCAACACTGCTAGTACGGTTAAACAACTCACCGCCACCGCCATTAACTTGTAAGTCAATAAAGCCAGGTGCGACTAAACCCGTTAGGTGCTCGTCTGTCTGCTGTACGTTATCATCTATTGCCGTAATAATACCCGCATCAACGCTTAGCACTTTGTCGTTAACAAAGTGCTCGCCATCAAAAAACTGGGCTACATGAATTCGTTTAACTGACATTTATAATGTCCTTGTTACTTTTTTAAGCCCCTTTGGCTCATCAGGATTAAAACCAAGGCTTAATGCCAATTTTGCCACATCAAGGTAAAAACGCTGTAACACTAAAAATGGCGCTAATCGCGGGTATACTTTTATACCTTGTTGATTAAGGCTAATCACTTGTGCACCGCGTTTTTTGACCTCAGCAATTTGCTGCTGATGTGACTCTTTGGTTTCATCATCAACCGAACAATCTAAAATCACTAACCCTTGCTCAACTAAGGTCACCGGACCATGTAAAAACTCCGCACTACTAAATGACTCGGCATGAATAGCACACACCTCTTTAAGCTTAAGTGCCATTTCTTTTGAGATAGAAAACCCTAAACCACGTGCCAATACCACCATATTCTTAATATTTGCAAACTCAGTAGGTTGCAGCTGAGTTGGCGAATCTATAATGGCATTAAGCGCGCTAGGTAACTCGTCAAGCCCTTGTAATAATGACTCATTTTGAGTCCAATTAGCAACAATATGTACTAGGGCTGATAACGTTGCCAAATAGCTTTTTGTTGCCGCCACCGAAATTTCATCGCCGGCTTTAAGAGGAACAAAATCATCGACTATGTCTTGTAGAGGTGACGCTTCATCGTTAACCAGCGCAATACAATAAGCGCCCGCCTCTTTCGCCATTTTTGCCTGGGCAAGAATGTCTGGGCTGCGTCCTGATTGAGAAATTACAATCACAACAGCGCCTTCAAGCTTTAATGTTTTACCATATACACTCGCCACTGATGGCGCTGCTGAACTGACGGGTACACCCGCTTCAATTTCAATTAAATACTTACCAAAAACGCCAGCATGATCTGATGAACCGCGACCAATCATCATAACCACCTTAGGGGCCATATCGCGAAGCTTATGACCAATTTTTTCCACTAAAGGTTGGTTGGCAATAATTTGCTTTTCAATAACATTTGGCGTTTGCGCCGCTTCTTTTTCCATTAGTGTGTTAAACATCATAACTCCTGGCTGCTGTAATTAACGTGCTGTTGTTTAGCGTAAAGTACAGACCCCATTTCTGGTGACGATAATGGGGCTGATAAAATAGCTTGTATGTCTGGGTCTAACCATGTTGTCATCACGGTTGATAAGCCACCAATAAACGAAAGCCTTGGTGGGTTTTTATCTAATAATTGTCGTGCAATGTCGCTTAAATAAGCGCCACCTTCTTTTAAAATGGCAATTGCTGTGGCATCGTTCGCCTGTGCTGATTGAAAAACACAACCTGCAAGTTGCGCAAAAAAGGCTGCAGGCTTATTGGCAATCACTTCAACAAGTTGCATTGCATCGCTGACTTCTAAATACTTCATTAACAAGTTAGTAAGCGCACCACTTGGGATTAATTTATCTAGGCTAAGCAGCACATACTGACAAGCAGTAAAGCCAATCCATGCACCACTGCCTTTGTCACCATGTGGAAAGCCATGACCACCAATCATAAACGATTGGCCATTAACGTATGAAAATCCACACGAACCAGTGCCAGCAATCATCACTGCGCCATCCTCGCCCTGATGAGCGCCCATACAAGCAATAAGTAAATCAGTAGTTAAGTGCATGGCTTTAAATGGGTGTTGCCATTGTGTCATTTGATTATGCAAACTTGGTAAGTTAACCCCTGCTAGGCCAACCCCTGCAATAAGCTCAGATAAAGGCATATCTTTAAGCCCTGCATCTTGTAATGCTAAACGCGCTGATTGCTCAATAGAATGAGTTGCTTGATTAAAACCATGTAACGGGTTACCTGGGCCTGCCACACCGGTGCCGACTATGTTATTACAGCTATTGACGATAATTGCTTTACATTTAGTGCCGCCGCCATCGATCCCCACAAAGAGTTGATTGTTTTTAATATTGTTGGTGATCATTTTTGCCTCTTAAGTTGTTCGACCGTTTTGCAAAACACTAAAATAAAGCCGGACTGTCATACTGTATGAATCTTATACTAGCACAAATGACAGCGTTGTCATTACTTTTATTTACAAATAAATAACTTCTTCAATCGTCAATAATTTAACGGAATAACGCACCTTAACGGTGCGTTACTTTAAGCTTTCTGCTTACACGACTAGCTGATGGAGTCTTAGATCGAACCCATACATCTTGTGTTACTTTGACAGGTTGTGTGTAGGTTTGCCATTGCTCATCACCTTGTTTGTATTCAATCACTAAACCAGGGTAAGCAATATTAGCGTACAACATGCTATTCTCAATTTTAGCACCTGCATTTGCAAGACGATAATGCACATCAGCACGTTCTAACTTGGCAAATTCTTTAAGCCCCATGGTAGCAGCAAAAGTTTGCCATTGCTGATCGCGCTGCTGCTTTAATTCAGGGCTAAAGCGATTTGTTTGTTGGCTGTAAACAAATCCATTGTGATCATACGGTACCGCCCAATCCGCTTTATGCCAAGCGCGCTGTGCCAGCGATAATAATCGTGGGAATAGCTTATATTCAGCCATATTATTGGTACGCGTATTTTCGCTCCATAATTGACCCTGAATACCCACAAAACGTTTATCTTTAGCTAAAGGCGCGGATACGATCTTGCCTTGCTCATCATGCTGCAATGTGTCATCAGCTACATAAGGCTTATCTTCTCTATCAAGCCAAAATTCAGCATGAATAGGCAAATTATCTGGCATAAACTGAAATATTTTCTCAGTATTTATGTGCCTTGAAGCCCAGTAATAACCATGCTCTTGTGGGTCTGCCTCATACGGAAAGTCAAAATACAGCACATCTGGCGACGAAAGCACTGCTTGCCAATTTCTATTGGCAAATTCATGTGCACGCTGATGGCCATTCCACATTAATAAATCCCAAATATTACCTTGCACAACCTCTGACATATTATCTGGGTTAGTATGTGATAAGCCATCGCTCCATGCTGCGGTTTCAATATTCATATCAGCCAACATATTAGCGATACGTTCAATAAAATAACTACCCAGCTGACCTGCTTCGGTAATTTCTAACTTATTTTGTTTAATAAAATCAGCACAAGCAGGTGATTCGACCCATGCTCCGGCGGTTTCATCGGCACCTATGTGATAACGAGTTAGCGGATGCTGTGCCTCACTATGAATACTTTTTACTTGTTCCATTACTTCACGGATAAACGCATAGGATGAGTCTAAACACACATTAATGGTATTGTCGTTGTAGTGCTGTACCGACGAATAGAGCGTTGTATCAAGCGGGTCATAAAGTAAGAACTGTTCGGCTTTTTGTTTATCGCCTTGTTGTATATATTTATTATAACGCGCTTGCATGGATTTAATCGCAGCGCGAGAATGTCCTGGCATATCAAGCGATGGGATCACTTGAATGTGGCGCGCGCTCGCCGCTTTAAGTATTTCTTGGTAGTCTGCTACCGAATAATAGCCGTTTGCCGCACTTGAAGTATCAAGCCCTGCGCCTAGTTGTGGCATTAAACATTGCTGCTCACTTTGATCAAAACAACGCTTTGCACCTATATCTGTAAGTTCAGGCAGTGATGGAATTTCTAAACGCCAGCCTTCATCATCACCTAAGTGTAAATGTAACTTGTTAAGTTTATAAGCAGCCATTTGATCAAGTAACTTTAAAATAAAGCCTTTATCACGAAAGTTTCGCGCTACATCAACCAACACACCTCTAAACTGATAATGTGGTGCGTCAATAACTTCTCCCACAGGTAATATATTACTGTTAACCTGATATAAGCTCGCTAAACTTTGCAGAGCATAAAAAACACCCGTTTCGTCAACTGCATCGATTACAACCTCATCGGCTTTAATTGCTAATTTATAACTACCATTAAGCTGATCTTTTTTAACAGTGGAATTGAGTGTGACCTTAATTGCCGCTGCATCATCGTTTAAATTAATACCTAGTAGTTCCAGCCGCTCGATTGCAGCCAATACACTTGATTTATTAACTTCTGCATAATTAATATTAAGCCCTTGGCTAATATCAAGCGTTTGAGTTTGACTAAACTCGCTAACGCGTGGGGTGGGTATAATTTGCTGAGCAATGACATTACTCACTTGATTTTGCGAGGTTAAATAAGCTGAAAAGTCATACTTTTCATTACGCTCAAACAAGCGTTCAGCAGTAAGCCACTGTGTTTTGTCGCCCGCAGTACGTTTAAACTGACGAGTGTAATCGGTATAAGGTTCTACATGAGGTAATAGCTCTAAGCCGGTCTCTGGATCAATTTTAGGCTTTGTACTTTCAATCACTTTAGCTGTGTCGTTATTATTCACCACGATATAGTTAGGAATAGCGTCGCTTTGCGATAATGACCAAAAATGCGCATAAAAAGTAATCGTTTTAGTCTCACCGGCTTTAAAGCCAGTAAACCCATCTTTAAGCTCAATGACATGAATATCGCCATTAACGTGTTTAATAGTAAATTCATCGCTAATCGACTTTTGTATAGGCGTAATTTGACTAAAGTAAATTTTCCATTGGTCAACGTTAATTGCCGAGTTGGCAGTTAAATGTAAATTCGCTTTAAAACAGTGACCGTTTTCAATATCTGGATCGCACTGTGCTGATGGGCGGTTATCAACTTGCTGATATTTTATTTGTAATGTGTTAGCAAGTAACTCCACCGCACTATCGTTTGCAGGCCTTAGCTGAACCGATGCCGTATTTTGTCCTTCAACATTGCCCTGACATGCACTTAAACCTAGTGCTAAGCAGCATGCTGTCAGTAATGATTGAATCTTCATTCGCTACTCTCCCTTTATTATTAACTTAGTCACTCAAGCATCTCTTTCAAATGCTAAAAATTAAGCCGATTTTTCAATGCATTTATTCTTAGTGCGGTTAGTTTATAATGTACCATCAGCTAAAAAATATTTTATGCTTTAAATTAATCACTATTCATATCTAGTAATTGCTACCTTAGCCAAACAATCCACTACGTAGGTTCTAAATAATAATTAACATTGCGCTTTAATTTATGACAACGCTGTCATTTGACTGTTAATGTATCCTTTTTTTTCTTTTATAGCTACATAGGGGGCAAAAAAAGATACAAAAAATTTACATGCATACGTCTTTTTTTATTTTAAATCACTGTATTTAAATGAGATTTAAATATTACTAAATCATTACCTGAAACTTTATCTACCATTCTCTCAAGAAAGGCGTATAAATTAACTGTTAAAATTCAATGATGTCTTTATAATTTAGTCGTCAAATAATAAAAACCGAATACTGTTAACCGCTTTTGCTGTAGTCGTTAACCGATAAAGATAAATTAGTATAGTACCCAAAATGATATGTAAAGGTCTATTAAGCCGATGAGAACAACAATAAACGACGTGGCAAAAGATGCCGGAGTATCAATAAAAACGGTATCAAGAGTAATAAATAACGAAACCTCGGTCCGTGACAACACCCGTGAAAAAGTCATGGCGTCGGTCGAAAAGTTGAACTTCCAGCCAAACTTAGCAGCAAGAAGTCTTGCAGGAACAAAAGCTTACAGCATAGCTTACATTTACGACAATCCTAATGCGTACTACATTATCGACATGCAAAATGGTATTTTAGATGCGTGCAAAAAGCAGGGGTTTGAACTACTTATTCACCCATGTGATGCCAAAGAAGCGCATATTTTTGATGAAATTACTAATATGATCAAACGTACTCGTATCGCGGGAATCTTACTCACCCCGCCCTTTTCTGAAATGCCTGAGTTTGTTGAAAAACTAACTCAACTAGACCTAAAAGTTGTGCGTATTTTATCAGGGCACAACGCGCCTGATTCATTAACACCCTGTATTATGATTGACGATAATCTCGCCTCAAAGTCAATTACTGAGCATCTAATTAATAACGGCCACACGCGCATTGGCTTTTTAGCCGGTGGCAGCGAGCATAACTCGACCAAAGAGCGCTTGGAAGGTTACAAAGCGGCGCTAACCCAATACGACATTCCTATAGATCCAAGCTTAATTATTGATGGCGAATATTCATTTGAGTCGGGGGTTGAGGGCGCTAAAACACTCATTAGCCAAACAAATAGGCCAACCGCTATCGTCTCATGTAATGATGAAATAGCCGCCGGTGCGTTATTTGCAGCCAGATTAATGAACATTGATATACCCAGCGAGCTTTCTATAACAGGGTTTGAGGATAGCCCATTCTCGCGTCAAACATGGCCAAAACTCACCACGGCTCATCAGCCAAATAATAAAATTGCTGAAGATGCGGCTAGCTTATTAATAGCCCAAATTCGTAATGGCAATGACCGCGATATTATAAAACTATACACTCCTGAGCTCGTCGTTAGAGACTCTACCGCACGTCCTCTTTAGCTTAGGTTAACCATATAATTCACTTCTGCGCTGTAACAAAGGGTCAGCGCAGAAGTGAATTAAAAACGGCCTACTTTTTGAATATACCTTCTGTATTACTGAGTTTATTTACAATAAAAAGCGCGGTAAGTTAAAACTTATCGCGCCATTACAAACTCTTCGAAGGTTAAAGCCACATGAGTTATTTTAGTAAATGAAAATTACCCCTCACTTATCGCTGTATTTAAACCGGCCTCAGCATCAGCGAGCATAGCAAACTCCTCATCTGCACTTTTGGCCACTAAATGTTTAGAGCTAAAGCCAAAGTAATACGCCGCACCGACTATAAACAGCACCATAGTGTATAAAAAAGCACGGGGGTCAAAGACGTACACACCAGTCAAAGCAATCAAGGATAAACACAATGCTATGCTTGAAGTGACAATGCCGCCAGGCGTTTTATAAGGTCGAGGTAAATCAGGTTGTTTTAAGCGCAACATTATATGACTGAACGCCATTAACGCATACGATACCGTTGCCCCCACTACCGCCATAGCTAACATTAAATCGCCCTCACCACTTAGTGAAGCTAAAAAACCAAATACAGCAGGAACAATAAGCGCTCGTGCTGGCACTTTACGCGCTGTGGTAATTGATAACGAACGCGGTAAATACCCCGCACGCGATAACGCAAACACCAATCGACTATAGCCATAAATAATAGAGAAAAATGAAGCCACCAGCCCCGCTAATCCCAGTATATTAACCACGGTTGCTAAATCGCTATTGCCCGTCGCATTTAACGCATCCACCAGCGGAACTGCGCTAGCGCCCATTGCTGTTGCACCTGCTGCGCCGGGTACTAACACAACCACTAATAACGCGGTAAACAATAAAAATACCATGGCGCCAATAATGCCTTTAGGTACATCTTTAGCCGGATCTTTTGCCTCTTCAGCCGCCAATGGCACGCCTTCAACCGCTAAAAATAACCACATAGCAAAAGGTAAAGCTGCCCATACCCCATACCAACCCAAAGGTAAAAATTCATTCGCACCTGCGGCATCTGTTACTGCAACATCAAATAAATTGGTAGCATCAAAATTTGTAATTAAAACCACTGCCGTTGCAACAATAGCCAGTACCGCTAAACCGCTTATTACCATCATTACTTTTAGCGCTTCACCTACTCCAGCTAAATGAATACCTACAAACACCAAATAAAATAGTGCATAAACCCATGGGCCATTGAACCCCGTTAACGCCTCCACTGCAGAGCCAATAAATATCACAATGGCGGCCGGTGCTAACGCATATTCAATTAATACCGCAAGACCGGTTAAATAACCACCCGTTGGCCCCATTGCTTGACGAGCAAAACTATAACCCCCTCCAGCAGCAGGAATAGCAGCCGACATTTCAGCCAGCGATAACACCAAAGTTAAATACATAATCGCCATTAGCACTGCCGCTATCGCGAAGCCGCCCCAGCCAGCTTCTGCAATACCAAAGTTCCACCCAGCAAAGTCACCTGAAATCACATACGATACCCCTAACCCTGCCAGCAATAACCAACCTGCAGTGCCACCTTTGAGCTGCCTTTTTGCTAAGTATTCTGAATTATTAGTAGACATAACATCCTCTTTATCGATATTTCATTTTTATTGTTAATTACCGTTATTCCGCATTTAAAAAATGACGGCTCGATTGTTGATGCTCAATCACATCATCCTGTGTCCGATCTTTTAAGTTCACTCCTGTTAGTTTTAATGTTTTAGCTTCATTTAATAAGTAGGCTGCCCGACTTGCCGCATCAATATAGGTCAAACCTGCAGGACGAATATTAGATATACAATTACGCAGCGAATCGTTAAGCCCTGTTTTAGGCTCCCAGGTTAAATAAAGCCCCAAGCTATCTGGTGAGCTAAGCCCCGGGCGTTCACCAATGAGCACCATCACAATTTGGGCATTCAATAACTCACCAATATCATCACCAATGGCTACTCGCCCTTGTTCAACTAAGGTGATTGGAGCAAGAGTGAGAGGCTTATTAACGCTCAACTGTGAAAGTAATTCAGTTATAAAAGGAGCTGCATTTTTTTGAACCGCCAACGATGACAAACCATCAACGACCACAATGGCTAAGTCATACTTTTCTTGGGTGCTTTGCTGTTGCTCAGCAACAAAATCAAGTAATAATTGACGACTATGCTCATTTAGCTTTCGACCTAAATCTGGTCGTTGTAAATAAGTAACTCTATCAACCGCTTGGCTATGTAAATGCAATACACGCGCATTAGCTGCATTAACAGTCGCTAACTTTGCTTTCATTCCATTGATATCAAGTGGAAAATTGACTGCATCGCGCGCTTGCGCATGCGACAGTTGAAACGCCAGCATTTCAGAGGTTGGTAAACTAATACCCGCTCGACCAAGTCCTATGCGGGCATCAGTAAACTGGCGTAAGTCACGCCATGGGTTGTGTACCACATTGCCATTATTTTTATGATCAGTATTAGCAAGGTCATTTGATTTAAAATCTGCAGTCATGAACGGCCTCCCGCCAGTGCATCTAACGGCTTAGCAAATGCCGCGGGAAGACTGTGCGATAAAGTAACATCGCTACTGTTTTTCATAATGTTCATGTTAGTAAGCCACTTTTCAAATTCTGGCGCGGGACGAGAGCCTAGAACTCGGCGCACGTATAACGCATCATGAAATGAGGTAGTTTGGTAATTGAGCATAATGTCATCGGAGCCCGGAATCCCCATCACAAACGAGCACCCAGCTACGCCAAGCAGCGTAAGTAAATTATCCATATCATTTTGGTCAGCCTCGGCATGATTGGTGTAACACACGTCACATCCCATCGGAATACCCAGTAATTTGGCACAAAAATGATCCTCAAGCCCCGCGCGGGTAATTTCTTTGCCATCAAATAAATACTCCGGGCCTATAAATCCCACCACCGTATTAACTAATAGCGGATTAAATTTTCGTGCAACGGCATACGCGCGAGTTTCGCAGGTTTGCTGATCAAGCCCGTGATGAGCATTAGCCGAAAGCGAGCTGCCTTGCCCTGTTTCAAAATACATCACATTATTGCCTACCGTGCCACGCTTTAGACTCAGCGCGGCATCTTGTGCCTCAGCTAAAGTATTTAAACTAAAACCAAAACTCGAATTGGTGGCTTCTGTTCCACCAATAGACTGAAACACTAAATCAACTGGCGCCCCCGCTTCTATGCATTCAATCGTATTAGTGACATGGGTAAGCACACAGCTTTGGGTAGGAATTTCATATTTTTGAATCACCTCATCCATCAATGTCATCAATTTAATAGCCTGCGCCACGTTGTCGGTTGCGGGGTTTATACCTATCACCGCATCACCATTACCGTACAGCAACCCATCTAAAATACAGGCGGCAATGCCGTTAATATCATCTGTTGGGTGATTAGGTTGTAAACGCGTGGATAAATGCCCAGGTAAACCAATGGTGTTTCTAAATGCACTGGTTACATGGCATTTTTTAGCAATAAGGATAAGATCCTGATTACGCATTATTTTGCTAACAGCCGCAGCCATTTCCGGAGTGATCCCCTGTCTTACACTTGCAAGTACCGAGGGAGTTGCAAAGTCACTTAACAACCAATTACGAAAATCTCCCACGGTTAAATGAGCAATCGCCATAAATGCATTAGCATCGTGATCGTCCATAATTAAGCGAGTTATTTCATCGTCTTCATAAGCAATCAGTGCCTCATTTAAAAATGCCTTCAACGGAATATCCGCTAAGGTCATTTGGGCAACCGCTCGCTCTTGCGCTGATTGTGCAATAACACCCGCTAACCTGTCACCTGAGCGATGAGGAGTGGCTTTTGCCATTACTTGCGCCAAATTTTTAAAATTATACACCTGCGTGCCCAGTGTATATCGGTACCTTTGCCCCATGATCTACTCCACATAACAACTAGTTCAAACCTTGGTACAGGTTTTGCTGACCTATAAGCTATAAATCAATTTTGTTTAGTTTCAAGAGAGCTTAATTCATACCAAGACACTATCGAATTTTGGCAGATCATCATTTTTAGCTTTATTTCATATAGTTAACTATAGTTACAGGTGGTAACTTAATCTTAATAAAAATAAAAAAAGCAAAGAGTAACTCCATTATGACGCAGCAAGATTTAGCTAGCGCACCACAAAAGAGCATGGTGCATACCCAAGATATAGATGAGCAAGCGCATAATCTAACGCAGTGGCAGCAAAAATATGATCAGCTCAGTGATGGGCGATTTTTTGGGTGTATTGAGAGCGTGGGTTACCCTCATATTCATGCATTTGAAGAATACACAGAGCGTGCTCTTCACCAACAATGCGCAATAGCGCCACGATCTATTTGGCTTGGGATCCCAAAGCAGTCGCAGCAGAGCAAAATTAATGGCTTAAATGTGGCAAGTAATCAATTTATGTGTCGCACTAGTGAGAGTAACTTTGAGCTTATTACACCTGAGCAGTTTAATATTTATGGTTTAGTAATAGACATGCAATCGTTAGAATATATGGCTCAGATACAAGGGATGCACTTAAAAAATATAACGTCTTCAGATACTGAGCGACTGACAACATGCAACGCCATGCTAAAAAGTGCCCGGAGTATAATAAACAGTATGGTTAGCAACAACGCTTTTGGCCTAAATGCCGATTTACAGCAAGATATGCTTAATATGTTGGTATTACATTTACTAAACGAACAGACTCCGTGTCAACGCATCGCTCCCAGTTATAAACACCGCAAAGCGGTCGTTGATAAAGTTAAAGATTATATAAAAGCGCATCCACAAAACACGGTAACAATTACTCAATTATGCGAACTCACCTTTGTGAGCAGGCGTACCTTACAATATAGTTTTGAGAGTATTTTAGGGATAAACCCACTGCGGTTTTTACGTTTAACTCGATTAAATAATGTTAGAAGAGAGCTAAAATTAGCAAAGCAAGATAAACCCATTTCTATGGTTGCTGCCAATTGGGGGTTTTGGCATGCAGGGCAATTTACCAAAGACTACACACAATTATTTGGTGAGAACCCTTCGCAAACAGTTAGCAACCATGCTTCTTACCTGAAAGATTCTAAATCGATAATACATGGATAACGAGGGTACGGCTTCGAGCTTCGAGCTGCGGGAGGCGCTGCGCTGAAAGAATAGATTTAAGGGCTGATATGACTAGGTGCTAGACTGTTTGCACAAGCTCGCTACTCGTCACTCGAAGCCCGTTGCCTTCTCATTTACTCCTCATTCACTTCTCTTTGTGCAAACATGTTTTAAGTGATTAATTCACAAAGAGGTCATGAGACGCTGCGCGGAAAGAGAAGGCTAAAGGTGCTAGGTTGTGTTCGCTGCTCGTGACTCGAAACCCGTCGCTCGAAGCCAGCCTTATTCCGGTAAGTGAAAAGCCCTATTTGATCGGTGCTAATTAAGCCGCGATTAAATAGGACTCTTGTCCTGCATGTTTGTTGTTACGTTTAAACGAACCTTTACCTTTTTTAGCTTTAACCACTTGCGGTTTAAATACTTTAGAGGTTACCAGTGCCGCCAATGCGTTGTGCTTTATCACTCCTCGACCGGTGTCTACTGCGGATTTATTAACCGCTTTTGCTTTGCCTTTTTTAGCCATTTGTTTTTTCCTATTAGTAAAATGAGAGGGATACATATCCCACACTGATATTGATGGCGATTGTATGCTTAATTTTCAAGCATGCAACCATTTTTAATGTCTTTTTCAATGTTTTTTAAGCATAAAAAAAGCGCCGTTTAAAACGGCGCCTTTGCTGGTTTAACTTAACCTAAAAATTAAAAATTAAAAACTAAAAACTAAAGCTTAGTTTTGCATAGTAACTACGGCCATCAAAACCGTATGGTACTGCACGTAGCGGGTATTTAAATGCCCCATTTGAGATCGCATTTAGTACTTCATCATCACCTAATTCATCCGGTGTTTCATCAAATACGTTGTCTGCTCCAACCGATAACGAAAACATCTCATTAATTTCATAGCTTACGTTTAAATCTACGAGTACTGCAGTCTCTACGGTACTCGTCGCTTTAAACGAGCCATCTGTTGCAAGCTCAATATGGTCATTACCAAAGTACTTCACATCAGTTTCGCCAAAGTAATTAAAGCGGATCATTGCGCTGTAGGCATCACGCTCATAATCAAAGGTAAGCGTCGCACGTTCACCCGGTTGTCCGTCGGTTAAAAAGCTACTTTGAATGTCATCAAGTGCTACACTTTTTGGAATACCAGGTGCTGCATTCACACTATCAATTTTAGTTTCGTTTAAATTACCCGCAAACGTAGCAGAAAAATTACCGTCATATAAATCAGTGCGGTATGACGCAATAATGTCCACACCTTGAGTGGTTGAATTCACTGAGTTTGAAAAGTAATTCGCCTGCACCGCACCCGTTGCTTGCAGAGCAGCAACCGCCTCAGGACTAAACGCCACATCATCAGCCGATAACAAGCTGCCTAATGTAATACGGTCTTCAATTTCTACACGGTAAAAATCCACCGTTAACGATAAATCACTGGTCACATCGTAAACAAAACCGGCACTGTAGTTAGTTGATGTTTCAAGCTTTAATGTATCAACGCCTAAAGCAGCAGGAAATGCAGAGCCCGTTGTCGCAGTAAACGACTGACTTAACGTGCCGTCAGACCCTAAGTTAGTGGTAAACGCAGTGTAACCACTTTGCTGTAATGATGGCGCTCTAAAGCCCGTTGATAACGCACCACGTACTGCAAAGTCATCATTAAATTCATAACGTGTTGCTACTTTACCTATGATGTCGTCACCCGCATTCGAAAAATCTTCATAGCGAAGAGCACCGCTCACATTCCATGCATCGCTTAACATGGTTTCTGCATCTACATATACTGCGTAACTATCACGATCGCTTTTGTTTGAAGCTTCAGGACGAAGACCGTTATAAGCTTGAAAACCACATTGTGCAAATTGACTCGGATCGTTCACCGATGGGTATGAGGTATCCGTGTTGGCTGCTCCACATGCGTATGATGCCACCTCACCTGGTACAATTTCATAGTTTTCTTTACGGTATTCAGCGCCAATTGAAACATAAACAGGCTCACTGCGACCAATATCAACAATTCCGTTTATATCTGCATTAAACGTTGTTTGATCAAATCTAAAGCCACCCGAATAACCCTCTGTTGGGCCAGCATTCGCGGCTATATCGGCATCGCTTGCACCCGGATTATTAAATAAATACTCCGCCGCGTATGACGCATTTAAAGTATTTCGTGAGGTAAAATCGTATTGATTTTCACCGTAAACAGCAGAAACATCGTAGGTCCAATCAGAGTTAATTTCACCTTTAAAACCAACTGCTACCGAAATATCTTGTGCTTCATTGTCGATTTGCGGTAAAAAACCATCGCTGTAAACTTGCGTTACGTTTTTAGACGCTTCATTAAAGTTACGGTAAAAGCCGTTGCCTAGTGCCGTGCGCTCAGAGTAACCACCAAATGAGTAAAGCTCTCCTTCACCCATTGGCAGGGCCATATTGTAAAATACCGAAGTGAATTCACTCTCTGCATTACCTTGTCCCCAACGTACTTCGTCAGATAAAGTACCTGGTGCAACATTAAGTGACCCACCCGTATCTCGCTCTGCGCGGTTAGTTTTATCTGCATCACGGTACTCAAGCGATAAATTTATAAAACCGCCCTCATTACCTAATTCAAAACCACGGTTTAAACCGGCTGAAATTGTTTCTCCATCACCTTCTGCCGTTTCGCCATATTGTACGTAACCGGTGGTTAAATCTGTTGAATCATTAAGTGATAAGTTGATAACCCCTGCAATTGCATCAGAGCCATACTGAGCCGCCGCACCATCACGTAACACTTCAACTCCTTTTAAAGCAATAAGCGGAATCGCATTCATATCAGTACCGGCAGAGCCACCGCCCACAGTACTTGTTAAACCAAAAATAGATTGATTATGACGGCGTTTACCGTTGACTAAAACCAGCGTTTGGTCTGGTTGTAAGCCGCGTAATGTAGCAGGGCGAAATAAATCAGAACCATCAGAAACCTGTGTTCGTGAGAAGTTAAATGACGGCGCCGTTGCCTGTAAGCTCTGCCCAAGCTCGGTAAAGCCGCCTTTGTTTAAATCATCTGCGTCAATTAAATCAATAGGTGATGACGACTCAGTGGCAGTTCGGTTTGAAACTCGCGATCCTAAAACAGATATTTGTTCGATATTTTTTTCAGCTTTAGCTGACGCTTCTTGTGCATTAACCATACTTGGCGCACTAAAGGCAAAAGCAACTGCTACAGCCAAGGTGTTTAAACGATATGTTGACATAATGATGACCCTGTTTTGTGTATTCTTATAATGTGTGTAGGGTATATGCATGTATCCCCTTGCCAACATCCTAGCAACATACACAAACAAAAAGAAACAAAAAATTTGATAAAATTGGCATAAGAATGCAAATAACTTTAAAAACAGGAAAATAACACCTTTAAAAGCTCAAAATACGCCCAAATTAGCAATTTAATATCTCACCCATAGAAGTTAATACAATGTTAACCATAAGGATTTTCTTTATAATTATTAAAAACATCAACGTTGTATGTTTTTCATACCGCACTGAGCGTAAAACGTACTTACAATAACGTTTTACACGGTTTTTATTAGACTAAAGTAGATAATAAAAAATAAGAAAGGGAACTCAGAAGAGATTATAAATAGGTGGTTGTGTAGTACAGCCCGTTTATTATACGTTATTTTATATAGGGCCTATTTAAGATGTATAACTATGCCAATCAAATTCACTAATAACATGGCAAAGTAAAGGGTCTACGCCTTTTGAGTCACAGTATGCACGTAATTGCATGGGGGGTTGCTCGTCAAAAATAATTTGCCAAACTATATACAACATGTGATTAAACAGAGTTAACTCATTATCATCAGTGCCATCTAAATCGTGGCAACTCATTAATAAGTTACATATTTTTGTGTCGTATCCCCATAACTTTAAAACGTAGGCAGAAATAAAATTGGCACTTACGTATCCATCGCTGATGGTTTGCGCATGCTCATCTGACACATCGCTTTGAGCTTGAGATAATAAAATGATCTTGCCGACAAAACTCAATAACGCCACTGAAAATAACAATTCTTGATCATGCAAGTTAAAACCAGCCAGCTTTGCAAAATCCTTAACACAACTAGCGTAATTCGCCGCTATATTCAATTGCTTTTCATGCACATCAACAGGAATAGACGATTCAAAGTTTTTAGCAACCAATAAAGAAGTGGTGATAGCCATTAATATCGTGGTACCGAGCCTCGAAACAGCCTCATCTATTGACGATGTTGGCCTTACAAAACCAAGATAAGCGGAGTTTGCAAGTTGTAACAATTTAGCCGTTATTATTGGCTCTTGAGAAACAACATGGGCAATATCATGTAAATCAAATTCATCGCTTTGTACTAAGTCTCTGAGCTCTTTTAAAATAAGAGGATAAACAGGAAAACTGATCATAGCCCCCAACTGTCTACGCACATTATAAGCAAAAGGCAATGACTTTAACGCCGCCACATTATTAAAAAGTGCAGCTATGTCTGCCTCATTAAACGGTTTAGCAAGATAAGCATGAACAATATTAGGTTGTTGTATCATAGTACTCAACCTCATATCACCGGTAAGTAATGCTCTAACCGGATAGGGGTTCTTTGAAGAGCATTGCTCTAAAATATCAAGCCCATTCATTTGCGGCATTAAATAATCACTCAATACTAAATCAACATCTTTTGTGGTACTTAAAAGTTGCCAAAACTCATCAATATCCGCAGTCGTTATGATATCAACCTCTGGGAATGCTCGATGAATAGTTCTTTGCAATACTTTTAATAAAAAAGCATCGTCATCTAAAATGATTACTTTAATCGCTTTCATTTAGCACCTTGAGTGTTTGCATGGTTTAAATAATTACAAAAATCATCTGATTCTAAAGGCTGCGAATAGTAATAACCTTGTATGTAATCACAGCCTAATTTTTTAATTATTTCGCATTCAAAGGCAGTTTCTACTCCCTCAGCTATCACTACAAGCTCAAGATCATGAGACATACGCGTAATATTACGAATCATACTTTGCATCGCTAAAGACGATTCAATATCAGTAATAAGCGCTTTATCCAGTTTAACCCCATCTACTGGCAGTTTAGAAAGGTAACCAAGTGATGAATAACCCACGCCAAAATCATCAATCAATAGCTTAACCCCTAACTTTTTTAACCTTTTTAATTGTTGTTCGCAAGCAGAAAAATCTTCTATCAAATAGGTTTCTGTTAACTCAAAAACCAACTGTGATGACTCTAAACCATTGCAGCTTAAACATTCCAGCACATAGTCAATCAAACCGGGATCATCTTTTAATTGCCTAGCAGATAAGTTAATAGCCAACACGCTCACACCTATATTGTTATCACCCCAATATTTTAGCGTTTTACAGCTTTGAGAAATAACCCAACGCCCTATTGGTATTATCTGGCCATCACATTCAGCAATCGGAATAAAATGAGCAGGAGGAACCCAACCATATTTACTTGGCTCATACCAGCGAATGAGCGCCTCAGCACTGTGTACTTGTCCTGTTTCAATGTTAACTTTTGGCTGAAAACGTAGTGACAGTTCATCTTTATTTACCGCGATTAGTAATAAACGGCTTAACTCAAAATTCTTTCTATAGTCGGCTACTAGCTGAGGATCAAATCGGGAAAAAATACGCTGCTGCTCACCTAATTGATAATTCAACGTCAACTGCATCTGATTTACGAGTTCTTTTCCTTCTAAATTATCCTCAGGAAACAAACCATACACACCATATAGCTGCACATGAGCGTCAATATATTTTCTGGGTAGAATTTTATTTAACTGCTCAATCGCTTTATTTAAATCACTTAAAACTTCACTATCAGATTTAATTTCCGGAACAAATAATACAAATCGATCGGCGCTCTTATGAAAAACTTTGACAGATTTCTCCGATAAGCTTTTTAACACTTTCAAAACCAATTTTATAAGGTGGTTGCCATCTTCTGCACCTAGCAAATCATTAATTAATTGAAACTGGGCAATACCTAAATAAACTAAGGCATAACATTTTTTATTCGCTTCACACAGCGTTAAATGATGGTAAAAGTCAGACTCGTTGGTTACCACCGACTGTGTTCTAGTAAGTTGAAAAATGTTACTCATGCTATTTGAGTTGCTCGATAATTTTAAGAGTTGAAAATAATCATCATTTAAACAACGCTCTATCATAACTTCTTCGTTTTTAGCTAGATCAGAGGCGTGTGCATAATTAATAAAAAGTGTACTGCTTTTCTTATCAACAAATGACTGACTTACTGATTTGTTTTGAGCTGTATCTAAATAAGCGAGGTGTTTATTTTCATATAAATGAATATCTGGAATAATTTCAGCTGCAGGTGCATTAAAACGATTTATAATACCGTTATTGTCTATTTCTATTAAGCCAGACATACTGCCCATTAATAATTGATCTCTTACTCTTTTTGCTCGGCGCTGTTCATATTTAACTTTCGCTTCGCTGATGTTCTCAAGTAACTCACTATCGACCCATGGCTTTTCTAAAAAACGAAATACCAACCCCTGATTCAGTAACTCAACCACAGACTTAAAATCAGCATACCCACTCAGTACTAGGTTTACACTATCAGGCCAGCGACTTTTAACTTGGCGTAATAAATCAGCGCCGTTCATTTCTGGCATTCTAAAATCAGTAATGATTATCTCAATTTGATTAGCCGCTAATATTTCAAGTGCCTCAAAACCAGAGGATGCCGTCAGCACATCATAACCAGAACGAGCAAGTACTCGCTTTAAAGATTTCAATACATTGAGTTCATCGTCTACTAATAAAATTCGCAAAGCCACTATCTACACCTCAAAATGGGGTTGTACTCTTGCTAACTTGATTGTTCTTCTAAGTACCCTTTGCTAAGCAACCAAAAATGTTCACAACAGCACAAGTATGTTGTATCTAACTACATACGCAATAATGCCACTTAGCTGTAACAGCCTATCTAACTGATACCTTTTCAGATCACCTATATTGGTTTAAGGTTTCTATCATTAATAAGTGATTGTAATCACTAGATACAACTTAAACAAAAATGATACTGTCTAAAAATAAGCCATCCAGTTCACTTTATATAATAATAGTCTAGAATAAATTCTAAGTGATTATTTTTAGTTAAAAACATCCAGCGTTGTGGCTATTATTACCAAGGGGCATCTATGTTCGCCATTGAAACTTTTCACACTCACGGCAGCGATATAGATAAATTTATCAAACCTGTAAGTCAGTTTACAAACAACAGTCCCGATTTACTGCTCGGGTTTGCTACAACCGATACCATTAAATATCTTTATAATAGCCAGCCCAACTTGATAAAAAACACTCAAAATTGCTTAATCATCTCCTCCTGTCTTGGCTCATCAACCGAAAAAAATTTATCGTTAAATGAGCAAAGTATTAGTTTATTCTCTATCAAAGACTCAACGGGTCATTATGGAATTGCCAGTTGCAATACAACTAATAACCTAAGAGAAAATGCAGCTAACACTGTACTCAGAGCTATTGCTAATGCAGGCCAAACAGGACTCGCCCCAAAAATGGTCTGGTGCTTTCAAGTCCCAGGGAACGAAGAACTAGTGCTACAAGGAATCCAAGATGCTATTGGGCAGCGTATACCTGTTTTTGGAGGAAGTTGCGCTGATAACGACATTTCGGCAAAGTGGTGTTTCAGCGATACTAAAAATGTATACCAACAAGGTTTTATCATTGCGGTGTTATATCCGTCTGTAGAAACATTCGGCTTTTATAGTTCAGGCTACGATATAACCAACCAGCAGGGCATAGTTACCAATATTGAAGGACGTTTATTAAAAACAATCGATAACCAGCCCGCTTTTGATGTTTATAATCAATGGCGTAAAAACCTAGGGTTTGGACAGTTAAAAGCGGGAAATATACTTGCCCAATCAGCAATGACCCCGCTATCAAGAGCTTTTGCTTCAGATGATGAAATCCCACGATTATTGTTAAGTCATCCAGCTATAGCAAAAAATGGATCGTTAGAATTATTTTCTAACCTACATGTTGGCGATACGGTTTACCTTGCCTCAGGAAGCCCAGAGCAATTAATAAAGCGAGCTGATATGGTTGTCACCTCATTAACTAAATTGGCAGAACTCCATGCTATAAAAAATATTACCGGTGGTGTTATTATTTTTTGCGGTGGTTGTATGCTATCAATTAAAGAGGCAATGCACGAAGTAAAGCAATCTATTGAAACACAACTTCCCACTATTCCGTTTATTATAGGCTTTACTTTCGGGGAGCTCGGGACATTCAGCGATGCGACCAGTAAACATGGTAACTTAATGATCTCATGCGAAATTTTTGGTGACCCAATATGAGTAACAATGAAATACTGTTAGAAAAGCTACACTTATTACAAGTTCATAATTTAGCACTTGAAGAAAACCGTGCCTTTAATAGCTTGATTTTAAATGGTCTAGATATAATCTTAAAAAACGACAACACAGAAACCTTACTCACTGAGTTTTTTGATATTTTGCATCAGGCCATTGCCTTTTCTGCGGCTATTTTAATTAAAATAAATCCAAAAGATGTAATGGCTACGTTAATTACAGCGTCGCATCCGAATAGCGATGCAATAATTACCCAGCTGGAAGTACTTAATAGACCCGATAGAAATATTAAAAATATATTTAACTTACATCAACTCCCTAATTGGCAAGTAACCGACCCTTTTTGGCATTCGCAATATGCCATGCTCACCACTCCAGTAAATACAAGTACAGAGAGCTACCAGCTCTATATTTTTTCTGAAAAAATTGGCGCGTTTAATCAGCACGATATTACTTTAATGCAGCGCTTTGTCAGTTTTGCGGGTAATACAATTTCACAATTTGAAAAACGAAACTTGCTTGTTAAACAAAAAGAAATGGAGGAAAAACAAAATAACATCGAGCAAGTGTTAATTAACTCTGAAAAAATGGCTTCGTTAGGGCAAATGGCGGCAGGCGTTGCGCACGAAATAAATAATCCTTTAAGTTACATAGTTAGTAACATTCAAAATTTGGCTTACAACCTTGAGCAATTTAGCCATTTCATTAACGCTCTTAAAACAGAGAGTGTCATAACGCAGCAAACATTAGCAGATTTGTTACAACATTTTCAATTTGATGGATTACAATCAGACTCAAGCGATATCATTGCTGAAATGACTGAAGGGGCTGATCGCGTTAAAGAGATTGTTCAAGGGTTAAGGCAATTTGCTCATCCAGATCAAACTAAAATTGGCGATATAAATATAACTGAGCTTATTGATAATACATTACGTGTTGCCTGGAGCGAAATTAAATACAGTGCCAAGGTCGAAAAGCACTACAATACAGAACCAATCATCATCACTGGTCGTTCGACCCAACTCTCCCAAGTGTTTTTAAATTTATTTTTTAACGCCGCTCAAGCTATTTGCGACAAAGTTGGGGTGATCACTATTACTACTAAAGCCGATAAAAAAAATGCCTATATAACGATTGCCGATAATGGTAGTGGAATTAAGGAGGACAAATTAAATAAAATTTTTGACCCTTTTTTTACTACAAAACCAATTGGCCAAGGCACAGGATTAGGGCTTGCTATAAGTAAAGCAATAATAGAACAACACAGTGGCCTAATTAGTGTTAAAAGTAAGATAAATCAAGGCACTATTTTTAATATTACCTTACCTAAAAAACCGATATTAACTGACGATGCATTGAGTATTTTAAATGCAAAAAAAATCGCTAAAGAGTGAATTTTTAATACATTATCAGTTGTTTACAGCCAAAGCTTAGACTAAATTAAACTTATAATTATGTTGGTGGTAAGAAGATAAATGACAGACATTGCCCAATTAGAACAGCTAAATCAACAGCCTCCGAGCATCTTATGCTTGGACGATGAAGCTAATGTACTCAAATCTTTAGTACGCTTACTTCGTCAATATAAATTTGATGTGAGTGTTTCAACCAATGGCCAAGATGCACTTGAAAAAATGCAAAGTAAAGAGTTTGACGTCGTAATAAGCGACATGCGCATGCCACACATGAGCGGGGCAGAGTTTTTAGCCAAAGCCAGAAAGCTCGCCCCCGATAGCCAACGCATTTTGTTAACTGGCTTTTCCGATTTAGAGTCAACAATCAGTGCGGTTAACGAAGGGGGTATTCATGCTTATGTGCAAAAACCTTGGCAAAATGATCACTTAGTAAGTGTAATCCAGTCAGGCGTAGAAAAATTTAGACTAAAAAAGCAAAATGAAATTTTACAACAGCATGTAAAATCTCAGAACCAGCAACTAAAAGAGCTCAATACTAATTTAGAGCAGCTGGTCGATAAACGAACAAATCAAATTAGAAGTGTATTAAAAAAACTAGAAGTCGCTAATGAAAGTGAAAAAAGAGAGCATCAATCGACTGTTGAACTGCTTTATAATTTTATTAATGCAAATCCGTATCTCGATGGTAAAAGAGCAGAGAACATTGCCGGCACATGCACGCAAATAGCGCGTTACCTTAATGTATCGCAAAGAAGTATCACGCTTGCGCCTATTGCAGGATATTTAGCTCAAATTGGTTTACTTGCAATGGATCCTGAGCTTTACAACAAACCTATTAACGAACTTAATGAAGTACAGCGCAAAACGTTTTACACCCACCCGAGTATTTCACAATTAATGCTCATGCCAGCGACTCACTTGAGCGATGTTTCTGATGCAATTTATCACCAGTTCGAGCGATACAACGGCCAAGGTATCCCCAAAGGACTTGCTAAAAACGATATCCCCATTGGTGCTATGGTGCTCAGCGTAGCTCGCGATTACTGGGAGCATTATGAGCAAAGCGATCCATTACTTACAACAAAACAACGCCATGAGGCGGCGCTCGGTAATATTAAGGCCAATAGTGGTAGCTTATATCACCCGCGTATTGTCGATGCACTTGAAGCAAGCCATACTAAATTAATTACCTCTGATAGTTCTATTGGCTCAATTAAAATAATTTGCGCTCAAGAGCTTGAAGAAAATATGACACTGGCAAACTCACTACACAGCCATACAGGCATTATGCTTTTACCCAAAGAGCATGTTTTCAATTCAAAATCGATTGTTAAGCTACAACAACTCGAAGCCAAAAAGCCGACTCCGTTTAGAATTATGGTTAAAACGGCTAAATGATTGATCTAAATTGCTCTTTTATTCGTTACAATGGGCTTAAATAAATTAATAACTTTGCTTGAAGGAGCACAACGTGTCGCGATTTTCTGCCGTTACCGATAATCCCCACGACGGGCGTTTTAACCAAAAAACGGGAATATTACTGACCAACTTAGGCAGCCCAGATGCCCCCACAGCAAGCGCATTACGTGTTTACTTGCGTGAGTTTTTATCTGATCCGCGCATTGTAGAAATTCCACGCATTGTGTGGATGATAATTCTCCATGGCATTATCTTACGCATTCGTCCAAAACGCTCAGCTAAGTTATATAAAAGTATATGGACCGAAAATGGCTCGCCGCTAACTCATATTACGCGCCAGCAAAGCCTTAAATTAAATGCCTTATTAAAACAGCATGGCTATACCAACACCGAAGTGGTTATGGCGATGCGCTATGGTAACCCATCAATCGAAGCGGGCCTTGAAGAGCTTAGAGACAAAGGTTTAACCCGTATTATTGTGCTGCCACTTTATCCGCAGTACTCAAGCCCAACTACAGGCTCCACATTTGATGCAGTTGCCAATGTATTAAAAAAATGGCGCTGGGTACCAGAGCTGCACTTTGTAAACGGGTATCACAAAAATACAGTGTACCTTGAGTCACTCGCTAATAGTATTAGTGAAGATTTAGAAAAACATGGAATGCCACAAAAAATGGTGTTTTCATACCACGGTATGCCTAAACAGTTTTTAGATAATGGCGACCCTTATCATTGCCTATGTCAACAAACAACACGATTAGTGGTTGAAAAACTAGGGCTAGACAAAGATAAAGTGATCACTACTTTTCAAAGTCGCTTTGGTAAAGCTGAATGGTTAAAACCATATACAGATGCAACTCTTGAGAGCTTACCTGGCGAAGGAATTAAAGATATCGCAATTATAAGCCCTGCATTTAGCGCCGACTGCCTAGAAACACTTGAAGAATTAGAAGGTGAAAACCGCGAAATTTTTGAAGAAGCTGGCGGCGAGAAATACCGATACATTGCAGCTCTAAACGATCGTGACGATCATATAGACGCCATGTTCGATGTATTAAAGCCAATGCTTTAAAGCAAAGGTTCGAGGTTTCAGGTTTCAGGCAGACACTAGCCAAGCGCGGTGGTTGACGGTAGGTGGGAGTTTACCTCGCGCGCACAGTGCTAAACCCGTTGCTCGACACCCGATACCCGTACTTAATACCTAATTTAGCGCTTACGTGTCACTATTAATGTGATTGCCCCGGCTATTATTCCCCAGCAGGCAGAGCCCACCGACCATAAAGTTAAATCTGAGGCCGTGACTAAAAAAGTAATAATGGCTGCTTCAGTATATTCAGCACTATGCAAAGACTGCTGCAAACTATTGGCAATAGTGCCAAACAAAGCAATACCCGCCAGCGCCAATACTAAGGCCTGTGGCAGGCTTGCCACAATTGCCACTAACATAGCCGCACATAACGCCATAATTATGTAAAACACGCCACCAGCAATACTTGCCCAATAACGCTTATCAGGGTCTTTATCGGCCTCTTCGCTCATACAAATAGCCGCTGTTATGGCTGCTAGATTAATAGAATAGGTACCAAAGGGAGCCGTCACACAATTTATTAACCCGGTCACAGTTAATGACGATGATATAGGCGCTTTATAATTATGTGCTTTCAAAATAGCGAAACCGGGTAAGTTTTGTGAGGTCATAGTTACTATGTATAAAGGAATGCTTATACTTACAAATGCCTGCAAACTAAAGCTTGGCGCTATATATGCAAAACTACTGGCTTGCCAATGCACGGTACTGGTATCGATATTACCCATATACCACGCTAAAAATATACCCGCTAGCAACACACTTAGCATCGCAAAACGGGCAAAAAAGCGCTTACCAATAAAGTACACCACCACCATTAAACCAATAACTAATGGCATATCGTTCATAAAGTTAAACACATCAATGCCAAATGTCACTAATACTCCCGCTAACATGGCACAAGCCAGTTCACTAGGAATACGGTTCATGATTTTTTCAAACCACCCGGTTACTCCCGACACCAGCACCAAAAAGGCTGATAACATAAATGCGCCTATCGCTTCATGTAAGCTATAGCCTTGAGCACTTGAAATCAGTAGTGCAGCCCCTGTGGTCGACCATGCAATTAAAATCGGCACTTTATAATAAAACGACAACACAATAGAGGCACTGCCCATTACCAAGCCCAGCATTAATATCCAGCTTGCCACTAGGTCAGGTGTGCCACCTAAAGTGATCACCACTTGGTAAATCAATGCTATCGAACTTGAAAAACCAATAATAACGGCAACAAGTCCCGCCATAGTGCGACTAAGTAATTGATCAGTCCCTGCCATAATTCCCTCATTTCATGCTTTAACGTTACAACATACTTTGCCTATTTTTACATTGCAATTTTGAATAATGAATATGAAAAAACATCACGTTAATAAATTTTTTATTAAAAAAATTTTTGCCTATCAAAATCATTGCCATTTAAAAAATAAACGCGTACCTAAAAACAAGCCGCAGAGCGCATTATTGCTGTAAAAAGCCGTAATTTTTAAGCTAAAAACACATACCAGAAAAAGGCAAAGTAAATACTTACAATGAGTTATAAAAAACCCCATTAACACTTTATGGTTACAATTTAAATTTGATCTCATCCTATTTTTAATATAAAACTTAACAATTATTTCACCAATTACCCTAAAAGAGAAACAGATGAAACGTTACATTGTTTTAATTATCGCTATTCCTTTGTCTGTATTTGCCATTTATACGCTGCTTGAGAATCAGAAAAAAATCGATAAGGAGGCAGTAGCCCCTATTGCCGTAGACATCGTCCCTGTTGACTCTGAGTTTGTAAAACAAACACGTAAGCCATTGCCAATTGATATGAGTAAAGACCCTATTACAGTCAAACCCTCAGAAGAAAAACTAGCCGACACTGAAGACTCGTTTGATGCAATAAATAAGCCTTCAACTAAGGCCAAAGAAATACTTAAAGCGGCAAAAGTACTGCCTACCGATTTACAAAATGAAGCCTATATAGAATTTGATTTAGCAGCACTTAAAGCCCTTAAAGCAGGGGATAATTTTGATCTCGCTATACCGCAAACCGCAGAAACCTACAGCGCTGAAATAACTAACGTTACCAGTGCAAGTAACGGCGATAAAAGTATTGTTGGCCAAGTGATTGGTGCTAATGGAGCAATGCACACCACCATATTAACCGTTGGCAAGGATGCAGTATATGGTCAATTTACAGCCCCAAGTGGCAACTATGTGTTTGAAAGCAAAGGACAGTATGGCTGGATTGCAGCAAAGCGTGACTTATACAAATCACATATAGAACACCAAGTAGGTGAACCCTCGCCAAAAAATACTGACGGTGGAGATCCGTTTGCGCCCAGTGATGAAGAATCACCCTCTATTTAATTTTTAATCTAAACCAAGACGACACAGCAGTAAAACTGCAATCATAAAAGAAAGGAAATACGACTATGAAAAAAATAATATCAACAGCCGCTATTGCAACAGCATTATGTGCAGCAAGCACAGTATCAGCAGAAACAATTGATATCGGTATTTTATATACCGACCAATCAGCTGCCGCTACCAGTAATATTAACACTAAGATTAATCAGCTTATTGCTTTTAGTAATCAAGTATATAGCCAAAATGGCGTTGATATTACACTGCGTTTAGTAGGCTCTCAAAACTTAGGTAGCCACGCAATAACCCCTTCAGAAGATTGGCTAGACGCTGTGACAAATAGCAGCTACGTAAATGGTTTACGTAACGATTGGAAAGCAGACATGGTAGCCGTACTAGGTACAGGCCAAAGTGCGGGTAGCGGTTTAATTTCATGTGGTATTGCTTGGGTTGGTCAAGGCACAAATGGCAATTTATACAGCTCAATGAGCGATCGTATGTACTCAATTACAGCTGTTGATTGTGGTGCTACAACATTCGTACATGAACTAGGTCATAATCAAGGCCTGACACACTCTCGTAAACAAGGCGCAACTAGTGGCGGTGTATATGTTGATGGCATGGGCCACGGTGTACAAAATGAATTTGCCAGTATTATGGCTTACCCACATGTGTTTGGTAGTGCGACTCAGTACGATTATTTCTCAAACCCAAATTGGAGCGTAAACGGTATTCCATTTGGTGTGACTAACCAAGCATATGCTATTCGTACCGTCACTGATACCAAAACCAGTATCGCCAACTTTAAATAATCTCAATTGTGAATAATGAGCTTATTCTAAGAATCAGCATTAAATAAATGGGTAAATTATTACCCATTTACACCAATTAAGTTTCCCTTGCGGAGCGCCTCGGCGCTCTTTTTTGATGATTAATCATTACCTGCTTTTATTGCAGGAAGTAAAGTTTTGCCATCGCTATCTACTTCACTCATTAGCGTTAGCCCCATTACTTTGGCAAGCACAGGATAAATATCTAAATTATTCACCAGCTCAATACTTACACCTTTTTTAAACGCAGGACCTGCTGCTATAAAGGAGGCAGCCATATCATCACTATAAGCATAGCCATGTGTACCTAAATAAGGCGCCTTAGTACCGTTACTAAATACCGCAGGCGCATTGGTTTGCACCACAATATCACCCACTCTACTACCGCTATTATAATGGTAGCCTTCAAGCTGTTCGCTACTTAAAACACTATAACGCCCCTTAGCCGCTTTTTGTAAACGTGCTTTATATGCATCAATATCTGCATTTTTAGCATCGCTTTTAGTATAAATAAGTAAACGAGGTCCGGTATTCACAATAATAAAATTATCATCTTTAGGTAAACTGCTGACAATAATGCTTTGCTCAGGATCAACCTTTGCCATGCCATGATCAGAAACAATGACTAAATTAATATCCTGAGATAATTTGCTCAAGCGAGTACGTAATTGCCCCATTAATGCATCTAACTTATGAACGGCGTCACGTGTTTGTACTGCATCTGGGCCAAACTCATGCCCTATGCTATCAACCAGCGAAAAGTAACTGGCTACAAAACGTGGGCGCTGCGCCTTAGGCAAACTTAACCACTGTACAATTTGGTCAATTCTGTCTTGGTAGTTACCTTGTTTGGAATAATGAAAATAGTAGTCTGGCGTCATACTATTAAAGCGCGCATCCGACTCAGGCCAAAAATACACCGCCGATTTAAGCCCATGCATTTTTACTAAATTCCATAATGGAGTACCACGTACCCAAGTACTGTCTTTTTGGCCTTTACCCATGCTGTAGCATTGATTATTGCGCGCTTTGTCACAAAATTTATTGTCAACAATACCGTGGTTAACGGGTAGTAAACCAGTAATCACCGAAATATGATTTGGGAACGTTTTAGTAGGGTAAACTGGCTGCATTTTTTGTGCTCTAACCCCTTGCTCAGCCATTGCTTTTAAATTGGGTGCACCGTGCTTTTCAATATAATCCCAACGCAAGCCGTCAATTGAGATCATAACAACCGTTTGCTCTTTGGCTGCAAACGCATTACTCATCCCTAATAAAAGGCAAAAATAGACTGCCTTTGTGATCCACAACTTCATTTTAAACACCTATAGATGTATGTTAATTTTATAAAAAATAATACTAAAGCAAGTTGTTACTTTATGATACATGCTGATAGATTAAAGATGGCTCACTAAAAAATATAACTGTGCACTTAATAAGAGCCCAACGTGCAAAATAAAAGGATTGCCATGATCGACTTCAGCAGCAAAATCACCCCAGCGCGTATGCAGCGCACGACGGCCAATTTACAAATGGCGCTTGAGAGCGATCGTGGCCGCATTATTAACAGCGCAGCCATTCGTCGCCTGCAACAAAAAACCCAAGTATTTCCGCTTGAGCGCAACGCAGCAGTGCGCTCACGTCTTACTCACTCATTAGAAGTACAACAAGTTGGTCGATTTATCGTGCAGCGTGTTTTTGCCAATCTAAATTACCAACAGCAAAAAGAATATGGTTTATCCGGCTTAGAACGCCCGCTAGAAACCTTAGTAGAAATGGCCTGCCTAATGCACGATATTGGTAACCCGCCGTTTGGTCACTTTGGCGAGGCCGCCATTAATAATTGGTTTAATGCTAACTTGGCAAGTATTACGCCTGAGCGTTGCCAAACAGCTAATAGCAGTATAGGCATTATTTTTAAACATTTAGCGCAAGATATTTGCAGTTTTGAAGGCAACGCCCAAGGCATACGTATTATTCACTCATTGCTCAGCCTAAATTTAACCTACAGCCAAAGTGCAGCAATTTTAAAGTATACCCGCCCTGCCAGCTTAGCGAAGCAGGATATTCCACAAAATAAAAACTACATTATGAAAAAAGTAGGCTACTACTACAGCGAAAAAAGCTTTATAGAAGCACTACAAACAGAGCTAAAAATGGAGCCGCATTGCCGCCACCCTGCCAGTTACATAATGGAAGCCGCAGACGATATTTCTTATTGCTTGGCTGACATAGAAGATGCGGTAGAAAAAGACATAATAAGCACTCAGCATTTGTGCGAGCAATTAAAAAAGCAGTATCAAAAAGCGCTAATTAACTTAGCCTTAAACGACACCCAGCACCAAAGCTTTGTAGATGATGCAATTAATTACGCTATTGAACGCGCGCAAGCACAGCCCTTTAATTTTAATAGTGAATTTTTTATTTATTTACGCGTATCGTTACTGCATCCATTAGTGAATCATGCCGCAAAACGCTTTATTGAAAATATAGAGCCAATTTATCATGGTGATTTTAATCATGCATTATTAGAAGATCGCAGTTACTTACATGCTGCAACCCAAGCCCTTAAACAAGTGGCACTTGAGCATGTATTTTCTCATAAAGAGGTCGAAAAGCTCGAACTACAAGGCTATCGTATTATTAACGGCCTACTAGAATGCTATAAGCCATTACTACAATTAACTAGCGACGACTTTAAACGCGCACTACATGGCGACAACCGTTTATTAATAGAGTCACGATTAGTTAAAAAGCTCTCTAAAAAACATTTAAGTAGCTATCAGCACGCCATAAATGCCATGCAAGAAGAGCCCGACCACTTTGCGGCTTATGAGTTTTATTACAGATGTAGACTCATCCAAGATTACATAAGCGGCATGACCGACCAATTTGCTTACGACGAGTACCGCAGCTTAATGGTAATTGACTAAGCCATGCTCAGATCGTGAAATTGCTAAGCCCTAGATAATTTTTTACTTTGCGCTTAAAATTAGGGCATTGATGCTTAACCGCTTTTGAGTTTTATGAAACCGTTACTGAGTTGCTTATTTTTTTGTTTTGCTTTGTTTTATAGTGCTAGCAGTGGCGCTTACAACGAAGCGATGTGCATTCTTATAAAACAAGAAATGCAGCAATACAGCAATGACAAAACCAGCCGAAAGTACCGTAACGCTGCTCGCGACTACAAAAAAAACTGCAGCAATCCGGCTACACGTACTCAATCAACGGCAAAGCCTAAAGCGCAACCTATTATTGAACAACCCAAACCTAAAATTACTAAACAGCAAGTAAATGAGCCTGTTTCATCAGTTGTAACCCCCATTGGGCAAGAGCAAGCTAAGTCACCGCTTATACAGCAACTAGCAACAGCGCCCAATCAAAGTACAGAGCGCACTCAGAACACAACTGAACCAGCAGCAACTACCGAGCCTAATGAGCCGCAAACCAATAAAACAATAGCAGAACAAACTGATGCTCTAAAAAATGATCAATTTAGCATTGATACAACCCCCCAAAGCAACACAACTTCAGCTGTCACAAAAACCACGGTAGAGCCTTTACAAACGGCCATGCCGGTTACTGTAAATGCCACTGAGCAAGTTAAAGGCGTTGCCTCATCAATCCCTAAAGAATCAAACATGTTGTCGCTAGTATTACCCAGTGTGGCGCTACTCTTGGTGGTAATAGTTGGAGTTGTTGTATTGATGCGCCTGCGCAATGTTAAGCAAAATAACACGTCTGCTGAAACCAGTATGCCACTAGCTGCTCCTCCTACTAAGTGCGATGACAAGCAAAGTAGTACTGCTATTGATGAATCTAAGACTCTTGATACCAGCAAAAACGAGCCAAAAACAACAACCGAAAGTGTCGAGTTAGACGCAAGCGAAGTAAGCACCGTTAAAGTAAAGCAAGTACCGAATACCGCAGAGTTTGAAGCCGCCGCTAAAGCCACTTTAGAACGGATAAAAAATGCCACCGAGCATGCAGAGCCACAAGTAAGAGACTTTGACCCTGAAGCCAAACCAATCAAAAAACAGCGCAAGCCGGTTAATCAGCCTAGCGAGCCTGTACCAGCGACTAAAAAAGAAGCACCTATTGCAGCTGAGCCCATTTCGCCTCAACAGCCAAAGGCAGACTTACATTCGCCTAAACAACTGCGCTCACCGTTAATGCCATCTACCGAGCACGACTTTAAAGAGCCTGAAATACGCACCTTCGACCCCAATGCGCCCTTGCCCACTAAAAAAAGTGCGATAAAACCTGAGCAAGTAAAAGTATCGCCAGTTGAACCCACTAAGCCTGATATCCCGCCAAAAAGCAGCAACCCATTTGCTAACTTATCGCTTGATGAAAGTTGGGATCCAAATTCTCCGCAAAAACCGAAAATAGAAGAAAAACAACGCGCCCCTAAATCACAAGCACTAATTGAAGCTGAAGAACGTGCAAAAAACATGCAAACAAAAGAATAATAGAGTACGCTGAACGTATTCAAAGGTGGCTTTAAATCTAGTACCAATTCGCTTAATTAAGTGGTCTATTTTGAGGCTGGAAAAACGCGTTGATAGCTAGGCAAAAGTTTTCTATTTAGTTGTTATAAAAAAGAATTTTTTAACGCAGGTAGCGACATATTTAGCCCCGTAAAATGATTAAGTATTATTGCGGATTGATTTAACTTAAGCGTGCATTCAGTTTTACTCACTACAATAGCCTACTTTTTAAACAGCGCCACTCTCAACCTAATGGCTCAGAAGGAGTAAACTATACATATGCACGTGATGTTATCAGCTAAATTAAGATACCTTATTTTTACCGCATCTTTTTTTCTGATGGCTTTGGTGAGTGATTACAGTAACGCAATTGAAGCAATTCAACCTAAAGACGAGCAATCCACACACACCACTACTTTAAATATAAGTACCGGCGAATGGCCCCCTTTTATGAGTGAATCATTGCCTCACCAAGGTGTAATTGCCCATTTGATCACCGACTTATTTGCACAAGCCAATATTAAGGTTAACTTTACCTTTTTACCTTGGCCGCGTGCTTACCACGACACCATTAATGATAAATACGCAGCCACCGCCGTATGGATGTTTGAACAACAACGCACTGAGGATTATTTTTACAGTGAACCTGTATTAAACGAGCGTTTTGTATTTTTTTATCACAAAAAACGCCCTTTTGATTGGCAAAACCTAAACGATTTAAAAGGCTTATTACTCGGTGGTGGGCTTGCTTACAGCTATGGCGAAGAGTTTGATAAAGCACTACAAGCGGGTCTATTTGATATGTCGCGAGTAAGTACCACAGAGCAAAACTTTAAACGCTTAGCTATGGGCAGAATTGACGCCTTTGCCGAAGAAAAAAGCGTCGGCTATTACATCTTGGCCAGTAAGTTACCTAACTTATTTAGCTCTATTAACCATCATCCCAAAGCTTTACTCATAAACCAAAGCTTTATGATGTTCCCTAAAAATAACAAATACAGTAAACAGCGGCTTGAAATTTTTAATCAGCAATTACTTAAATTTAAGCAAAACGGCCGTTATCAAGCCTACTTTGATGCGTTAGATAATGGCGCTTATCAGCCCACAAACAGTGCCCTTGCCGACTGACCTGGCGGGGCTTTATTGTTTGGAACGCGGGTTTCGGGCTACGAGCTAGGTTTTAGCACAAGCTCGTTACTCGTCACTCGAAGTCCGCTGCCTTTACCACCGTAGGCGTTAAGCTTGCTGACGCAAAAAGCACCGCTTTTAAATTACGTTACTTTCACGCATTATTCGCCTCAAAAAATGAGGCGAATAGCGCACTTAATTGCCTCATTGTGTTAATTGGTAAGTTGAAATCGTAGAAACCAGTTTTAGCTGTGATTATTTTAAACGCCAATTTCGGTTTCGAGCAACAAGCGACTGGCAACGAACACAACCTAGTACCTTTTACAACCGTAGGCATGCAGCTTGCTGACGCGAAAAGCGTAGCTTGGCTCGAAACCCGCAACTCGTCGCTCGGCGTCTTTCAGCAAAAGTGTTCAAAAATATTCCAGATATTTTTGTGGTCATTTGTCACCTCGGCGCTCCGAGCATTAGTGTGTAGTGATTATGAAAATACAGCACTTTTCAAATTTGACGGTTAAAGCTCAATATCATTTAAAACATCTTTGCAAAATGATTTAAATACAACAAATGCTTCTTGCCAGAGCAATTTATGACTACCGTAAATCATTGGAACAACATATTCATTAAATCGCATTTCATAGAGTGGATTAGTTTGTAACACGTTTAAAGCAAACTTAAGTTCAATAATCGGTTCTGCCATAAATTCTAAATGCTGATTACCGTAACGGGTAATATCTTCCGCAATGACTTTTTGCACTAAAGGTACTACATCTTGAACATTCGCCAATCCAGCGTGTTGAATATAATACGTATCATAAATATGGCGAATTAGCGCAGGATCATCGTCTCTTCTATTATCACGTGCAAAGCTCGCTGTGCGCCTAAGCATAGACACTAACTTTTCAGCTTGTGTACTCTTAATGCTAGAAAAATCCATCAGCGGCACTTCTGGTGCCTGTTGAGTTACCTCGTTCACTAAAGAAGATATATTGCGGCTTTGTACATTATCAAAAAGTAATGTTTCTATAAGCTCTAATTTAATAAACGGTCGTAAACATGGGGCTTTTGAATGGGCTTGAGGATAGCGAATATCAATTTGTTGGTATCTATATTCATCAAAAACAGTTGGAGTATTTTCTACAGAAAAATAATCATGTGAATTAATTGCAGCAATTAACTGTAAGTGGAGCGCTTTTCTAGCCTTTCTTCTTTTAGTTTTAGACGTGTTAGCAGTTAAATCTTTAGGAATGATTTTTATATCAACATCTTCAGACATCCTATGAGTTTTAATGCCTGACTTTGTTAATGCCGTACCGCCTGAAAAAACTAAAAAATGCGTATCAAAAGATAACTCACAAAGTAGCTTAAGTAGTGCAACTACATAGTAATCTTTTTCAACAATGGCAGGGTTACCCATACCAAGAGCATCCGCTACATCTAAAAATAAATCGCTATCAACTCGCATTGATAGCGCTATTATTTACAACAATTTTACGCTTAAACCGGCTATTGGTCATTATTTTAAATGAAGCGGGAATTTGTAAACTTTCACCCTCAAGACTGCGTTGTGTAAATTCATCAAACTGGTACTCAACGCCCAGTTTTTCAATAGCTTCTAAAATGACTCCATCTGCACCCGCAGGTGATGCTGGCATTAACTTACCAGTAATGCGATTTTCTCGCGCTTTAGTATAAAGCCCATAGCCAATGCGTAACAACTGGCCACTATCTACCAGCTTTTTTAAAACACGGCCAACTTGGTCGTAACCTGCAATATCAGCAAAATCAGCGCGCTCAAAAACATAACGCTTAGAGCGGTTTATTCTTGTGGTTACTTTACTTGCTATTGTCATATTAATTACTCTCGTTGCTTAGATAAAATATAGCAAACATACGACATCCAAACAATGCAAACATACGACATTGAAAGAGTGATAGCACACTATCCTTTAGGTAAAAACTCAATAACGGCCTCAAACGACGGGCTGCGTGCATCGAGCTTATGCAAATATCCTAGCGCCTAGTTACTTCCCTGAAACATATTTTTTTATTCTTACCTCTTTAGCGCAGCGCCTCATAACCTCTTTTTGAATAAATCACTTAAAACCATATTTGCACAAAGAGAAGTGAATGAGGGCAAATGAGAAAATAAAAGCTGCGGGTAACGAGCCGCGAGCGACAGGCAAAACACAACCTAGCACCTAATCACTTCCCTTAAACCTAGCATTTTTACCACCGTAGGCGTTAAGCTTGCTGACGTGAAAAGCGTAGCTTTTAATGGCTCGAAACCCGCAACTCGATACTCGATACTTGATACTTGATACTCGTCTACTTTATTTATACATATCGCGTTGGCGACGGCAACCAAAGTATGATTTGTCTTTAAATAAACTCTGCTGCAAATAATTCATCCGTTCAGCTGGGTTCCTGTCAGCATCCATGCTTCCACTTCCTCACGCTGCAAAGCTACGCTTTGGTCATTCGTCACCTCGGCGCCCCGAGGATCACACTACTTCCTTAATTCAAATTAATGATATGAACGTAAAGGCGATGAAACACGTCCGTGTGTAGGCATCGCTTAACGCGCATTGCCTAAAGGGATCTAGGTACTTGGAATTTGTCGGGAACAAAATTCCGCCATGCGCTGTTATTACTCATCATTAATTCAATTTCTGGTGTGATCACGGGAAAGTTGTTTAGTAGTGTCCTTTAAATTTTACCGTGGGCGTACAGTTTGCTGACGTGAAAAGCGCAACTTTTAATATCTTTTTAAAAACGATGTTTTATAAATGGTTTGTTTAACCATGTTTTATAGTCTTTAGACAGCTGCGGAAAGTGCTGATACAGCATACTTTCCAGTGTTTCAGCAGTGAGTTTACTGCAAGGTGAATTTTGCTCGGCTAACATAACGCTTTTTAAAAACTGCTTGCCTTTGCTCGAGCCCATTAAAAAATATATCGCCGCCCAACTGCTCGCATAAAGTTTAGTGTCATCAGCTGTTTGCCATTTGTTATCTAAACCTATCAACCAATTAATAGTAAAAACACTTTGCGCTATGTGTTTGTTACTTATCCAACTTAGGTGAGGGTCAATGCTGACTAATTGCATGCTGTTGTTGGTATATTCAAAATATTCAGCCAGCCCTTCATTAAGCCAACGAGGAGTTGTGCCTAGTATTGCTTTGTTTATAGCATGCACCGCTTCGTGTATTGCTGTGCGCATTGCGTTTTGCTCGTTTCGATAATATATAAACGCAGAGTTAGTAGCATGAAAATATATACCATCTGTATTACTTGGATCTGCTCCGCGCTGTTTAATCGCTTGTTCGTAACGACTTCGCGTTGCGAATATGGTCAGGTTTAACCTTACCTTTTTTAATGCATCTGCCCCTATAATTTGGCCATACACTTTAAATACAGTATTTAGTTTTATCCGTAATTTTTCTGTAAACGACGGCGGTAAATTAGCGGCCTGTAGCGTTAATTCAAAGTAATCAAGCGGCTCAACAATGTCAGTATCAAGTGTTTCAACCGCAAAGTCTGGCTTAGTATCACTAAAATGGGGCACACCATGGCTATCAGTCCAAGTGTAAATATTGCCATTACGCTTATATTTAACTTCACCTAATGAAACATCGGTACAACGCGTTGTATCGGCTTGTGGTAAATGGTTTTGTATTACTTTTTTAGTGGTAAACGAGCCTGCAGAGGGTTCAATTAGGGTTTGCTCTGCTTCTTCAACTATTTCGATTTCGGCTTTTATATCTTCGTAAATAGCCCGTACACTGCCAATAGGATCATGGTAGTTGATTACCCGCCCAGTTAGGTGGTTAGCAATAAGTGCCGCTACAATTAACAGCACAATAAATACAAATAGCACGCGCCATTTTGTGCTCAACATCTTTATCGTCGCTTTTTCCATTGGGCTTCAAATAAGCGTTTTTGTTCACCACGATATTCACTGCACCATACGAAATCGGATGATTGCATGCCTTTTGAACGGCAGCGCTTTGGTAAAGTATAAAATTCAGACCACGCAGCCAGCTTTTCAGGATCGCTATAGCTGTCGCTATGCAATTTCATATTAGGCATCTGCGTGCGCAATAATGCATTATTACTTGAGCTGTAAGCCGAAGAGCGTTGATGTGTTCGATTGGTTTGTTTGGGTTTATCACAATGCTTTGCAAGTTCTTCAAATAAAGATTTGAACCGTGCTTTTAACCGCTCACCTTCTTTCACCCTATAGCCTTGACGCAACCGTGAACGTATTGTTTCACGTTCTTTTACAATACTATCGCAATGTTCTTGCGAGTATTGCTCGTACGCTTGCGGGAGAGAAGTAAATAGGCAAAGTAGTATCAATAAAATCCATTTAATCATTATTTATCCCTAAATTGAGTGCTGTGTTCCGTTGAGCGCCTAGGGTGAATATAGAGGATTGAATCTAAAATAGAAACAGATAGTTTAAGCGAATTGTTAAATCATGCCTGAGCGCAATTGTTGGAGCAGTTTGTGGCGGGAATTTTTAATTGCAAATTTGAGTAGAAGTCGCGTTGGCGACGGCAACCAAAGAGAAGTAACCGCCGACTTCTCTTTGGAATCTCTCGGCGCCCCGAGCATTTTGCACTTTCCTCAAAGCCTAAATTGATATGAACGTAAACGCCGTGTAAGGCACATCCATGTACCTGTCACGGCTTTAATTGCATCCATGCAATTAATTACTCATCAATTGAGTCTTTCGGGCAAAATGACGGGGGGATTCTCTTAACAGCTGCCTTTGATTCAATAGTGAGTTAATGCTTGTTTACATTGCATTTTTTAGTAAACTGAATGCTCGCAAACAGGGAGTGATTTAATGCAACAGATTGGTATTTACGAGCAGTTAATTACACAAGTAATTAAGCAAAACTTAAATCGTGACCAATTTTATGTGGGCGAACGCCAGCTAGAATCGGCTGAGGCAGCTACATGGCTTTCGCGCTTTTTAGGTAAGCTTGTTGAACATGCCATTGATGCAATCCCTAATTCAAGCGAGCGTTTGCACGAGCAAATAAACCTCGCAAACAGCCTTGTGCTGTGGCTTAAAGATCATATCCGCGATGACGAGCTGATCAACGAAAACCTTATCGACAGCCAAGGCCGTATTCTTACTGCACTGTTTAATACCCAAAATCCCATTGCTGCAAATCTTAAAGATTACTCTCACGATATTTTTCCGCTAACGGGGCTTACACAAAGCGAATTATTTAGCGGTGCAAATGCTGGGATCTCACTCGAAACCGAGCTAAAACGCGAGATTAAATCGTCCGACACTATTTACTGGCTTGTTTCATTTATAAAATGGACGGGGCTGCGCATATTTAAAAATGAGCTTGAAGCCTTTACCAAAAGCGGCAATAAACTCAAAGTAATAACCACCTCGTACATGGGTGCAACGGATGCTAAAGCGGTGGAGTTTTTAGCTAACCTACCAAACACTGAGGTAAAGCTTAGCTACAACAATCAGCAAGAGCGCTTACATGCAAAGTCATATTTGTTTATGCGTAATACGGGTTTTCATACCGGTTATATTGGCTCGTCTAATTTATCGCATTCGGCGCTTACTAGCGGCCTTGAGTGGAACTTAAAAATTACCGCGCAAGAAATCCCGCACATTATAGCCAAAACTAAAAGCACCTTTGAAACTTACTGGCAATCGCCAGATTTCGAGCTATTTACTGGCAAAGTTGAATGTAAAAAAAAGCTCATAAATTCACTTAACGAGCAACGTGGTATTGGCCAAGCAAGCAGCCAGTTTTATTTTGATATAACACCAAAAACCCATCAGCTCGCTATTTTAGAAAAACTAAGTGCTGAGCGCAGCGTACATAATCGCTTTAAAAATTTAGTGGTTGCCGCAACGGGCACAGGTAAAACAATCATATCGGCGTTCGACTTTAAAGCCGTTTACGATAAAAACCCAAACGCCCACTTTTTGTTTGTAGCCCACCGTGAAGAAATACTTAAACAAGCGCAAAGTGCTTACCGTGGTGTACTTAAAAATAACGACTTTGGTGAGCTGTGGGTGGGTAACTACAAACCGCAGCGTTACAGCCAACTTTTTGCGTCAATACAAACATTAAACAGCCAAATTGAATCGCTTAATTTAACGCATGATTACTACGACTATATAGTGATAGACGAAGTACACCACGTAAGCGCCGCCAGTTACCGCGCTATTTTAAATCACTTTACGCCCACAATATTACTTGGCTTAACCGCCACACCAGAGCGTCAAGACGGTGCTAATATACTCGATGATTTTTGTGGAGTAATTGCCGCTGAAATTCGCTTGCCAGAGGCAATAAACCAGCGCCATTTATGCCCATTTCAATACTTTGGATTGGATGACGATACCGATCTAAGCCAAATAACATGGCGAGGCGGCCGTTACGATATAAGCGAGCTAAGTAACCTTTATACCGGGGAGAACAGCCGCGCTAACAAAATTATATCCAGCCTTGCTGATATAGTGACTAATGTTCACGATATAAAAGCGCTGGCATTTTGCGTAAGTCAAAAACACGCAGAGTTTATGGCATCTAAGTTTAACTTAGCAGGCATAAACGCCGATGTGCTGACCAGCAAAAACACAAATGAGCGCGCAGCCAAACAACAAGCACTACGCCAAGGCGAAATACAAATACTTTGCGTGGTTGATATTTTTAACGAAGGGGTCGATATTCCAGAGGTCGATACACTTTTATTTTTACGCCCAACTGAAAGCTTAACGCTATTTTTACAGCAACTCGGCCGTGGCCTTCGCTTGCCCGACAACAGTCAAAAGCAGTGCTGTACCGTACTCGACTTTGTAGGCAACGCCCGCCCAGAATACGACTTTGCCAGTAAATTCCGCGCATTAATTGGTAAAAGTAATCAGCCAATAAAAACTGAGATTGAAAACAACTTCCCGCACTTACCACTGGGTTGTCGTATTGAACTCCAAGAGCGCACGCAAAAAACGATATTAAAAAATATTCAGCAAGCCATAAACACTAAACGCCGTTTACAGCAGCTGATAAATAGCTATTCACAGCATACGAATGATGCGCTAACGCTAAGTAGCTTTTTACGCATAAACCCGCAAGTTACGCTTGAAGATATATACAAACCAAAAGATAAAAAACTCGGCGGCTGGCACTGGCTAAAAGGCGATGAGATACCAACACAGCAAGCCGACATTTACGCCGCGTATTACCGCGCAATCAACACCCAATTACTCGGCTGCGACTCGCTCAGCTACTTGTGTTTTTTACGTGATTTATGTAACAACGATTTTAACTTTACCCCAACGCCACAAAATAAACAGTACGCGCTTATGGCGCATTACAACTTTTGGGATAGCACAGGCACGAGTTTAGGGGTTAAAACGCTTGAGCAAAGCTTACAAGCCCTTAAACACAAAGAGCTACAACAGGAATTTATCCAAGTAATCGCGCTTTTAATAAACCGTATTCATCAACAGGAAAGCGATTTAACGTGCCTATCCAATCACGCAATCAAATTACACAGCCGCTACACACGCCAACAAATACTCGCCGCGTTTGGGGCGCATTCGTTTGATAAAAAATCGACCGCTCGCGAAGGCGTTTTAGAATTTAAAAACCAAAACCTAGAACTGTTATTTGTAACACTCAATAAATGCGAAAAGACCTACTCGCCCACCACGCTATATCACGACTACGCAATCAGCCCTACTCTGTTTCATTGGCAAACGCAAAACAGCGCCCGCCCAGAACACGGCCGAGGCCTAAGTTATATTGAGCATCAAAAAACGGGCAAAACCATCCTGTTATTTGTGCGCGAACAAGGCAAAGACGAAAACGGTCGAACTATGGGGTTTGTAAACTACGGCGAGGTTAAATACCAAAGCCACAACGGCAGCCAACCGATGAATATAACGTGGGAATTAACCAACCCCATGCCAAGTGAAATGTGGCATGAGGCAGGGAAACTGGCGGTTGGGTGATAATCTAAAATAAGGTGTTTAATGAGCCATAACTATAAAATGACGAGGGCGTACAATGAGCAAAACTGGATCACCAGTATTGATGATGTTCAAAGAGGCCTAAAATGTAATTGTACTTGCGTTGATTGCGGATCACAGTTAATTGCCAAAAAAGGAGCTGTACAAGCAAACCATTTCGCCCATGCTCCAGATGATCAAAAAGCAAAACACTGTAAATGGAGCTACGAAACAGAGCTTCACTTGTTAGCCAAAGAAGTACTCAACAACAATAAAAAACTAACAATACCAATTGGTAACTTTGATCCTTATAACTTTACACTTATTTTTGATAATGTTGATATTGAAACTCCCATTGATAATTCAAAACGAATTCCTGACGTGATTGGTTATTCAAAGGGTGAGCAAATTTTAATTGAAATAGCAGTATCACATTTCTGCGGGACTGAGAAAACTAGTGAATATAGAAGGTTAAATAAAAACGCTATCGAGTTCGACTTTAGTAATTTCGTTCCTACCTCTGAGGTAATAACATTAGAAGAAGTGAGTGACTTATTTGAAAACTCAAATGCAAAATGGCTGAGTATTGCTCCTGCTGGATTTATAGGAGAGCTATGCCATGCACATGAACGTCAATCAATTAAAGATTTAATGTTTGAAAGAAAGGAGTTTTTAAATAAATACGAATATGAAAAGGCAAGTTTATATTCAGCCGTAACGTTTCTCAAAGAGCAATTACAAGATTTATCACATACCAAAAATAATCTTGAGGTGATTGTAAAAAACGACGAAGAAAAAATTCGTAGTGCTTATAGAAAAGAATATAAAGGGCTTGTTGAAAATATTAAATATGCTTCACAAAAACTAGTTCAGATAAATGAAAACATAGCGTCCAGGTCAAATCTTAAAAATGAAATAGATGAGTATGAAGCTAGACTAAGAAGCGCACTGAATTTTAAAAACCAAGACTTAATAAATAAGAAGAAAAAACTACTAGAAGATATTAATCAATTAAACAGTGTTAAAAATTTTACCATTAAAGAAAATAAAGAAAGTGCTATTAAGGCTTTTCAAAAAGAAAAAAAGTTATTAGTTGAACAATTTAATAAAAGCCTAGAAAGTGAAGTCAGTGAACTTTCTTTTAGGAAGCTAAAATTAGAATCCGAAATAATGCAGTTATATGAAGATAGAGATGCAGTTCAACAATCGGTGAATGAGAAACAGTTGCGATTAGAATCTATCACAGTACAAAAATACGAAATCGAGAGTGAAAGAGACCGATTAGAATTATTAGAAAAAAGCATCATAAAACAAAATCGGCTTTATCTAAATGCAGCAAAAAATATTGAAAGAATTACGCCCGATTTGAAAGAGCTAACACGCAAAGCCGGTATTCCTTGGCCATTCACACATGATTTAGTTGATGAGCTGAGCAAAGAAATTAAACCATAACCCTTGAAAGTTTAGGATATTAAACAAAAAGTCAGCTTTTGTATCTACTAACTAAACTATGAGTTTGTATGCTATGGCGAGGTTAAATACCAAAACCACAACGGCAGCCAGCCGATGAACATCACGTGGGAATTAACCAAACCCATGCCAAGTGAAATGTAGCATGAGGCAGGAAAGTTAGCTGTTGGGTAATGATTTATAAAAAGTACTCTTTTAAAAGTAGCCACAAATAATGAAATTAAATGGATAGCACCTACCACTACAATTTGATAATTAACAAATCTGCTTCTGTAGTTAACACCAAGCATTTTTAAACATCAGGTATACATTTAAAGCCATAAAAAAACTGCTTTTTGAAAAAGAATAACTCTACAGCAGCAATGCTGTATTTAGAAAGAGCAATACTACCACTCAACGTGAACGATTATACTGTAATCACCAGACCCAACGCATAAGTAAAAAGCTAAGCGTTGGGAATAGTTACTGAATATCCTAGTTTTTTGCTGACGTATTACAGTAAGGGTGCATTAGAGCACCATTTTTCACACTACCTTTACCTCCATCTTGTTTTGTAACCGTCGGCTAAACCACACCTAAACATTTATTTTATATTCGCTAAGCTCATTTCTTTTTAATCACAGGAGTGAG